>NZ_CALNCS010000086.1 GCF_937875145.1 Alkalibaculum bacchi
CTGTGACCTGGTAGGACTGAATAACCGGCTACACTTATATCTATCTCTAAATCACTTAGGGCATTTTGTATCGAAGTAGTAAGCTCTATTTCGTCCTCGCTCTCCCCAATTACATCAAAGCCATAGTAATAGGATAGCTCAGGCATATTGGTATTTCCTTCTAAAGAGCTATAAATCTGCTTAATAGTATCTAAGCTATCTATTACTAATAAATAACTATTGGATAAGGTCGCAGCCGTTTCACCCTCATATGCAAAGGCGCTTATTCTTTCTTTTATATTGAGCTCATAATTATTTAAGGTTATTTTATCACTTGGTACCTCTCCATGTATTGTATATAATAAAGCTTCTCCTTCTTTTAACGTTACGTTTTTATTTTCTGATTCATTATAATCCTTTAGGGTAGTAAATCCCAATAGGGCTAAATCATTATAGGAGAAGTTATTCTCATCCATCTTCGTAAAGGACGAGCCATTTTGTGATGTTATAAAGCTCATAGGTCTATATCTTATATTATTTTCGACGGAGTGATTTCCTTTTTCTATTTGATTTTGAATAATATGATTCATTCTAAAAGCTGTTTCATCAGAAATATCTGATGCGCTGACTATTATATTTCTAGGATATCTCGTGCGGAGCAAATCTTCCATTCCCACATATAGAGATACTGTAGTAGATAGTGTAATGATCACTGCAGTAGATAAAATGCAAATATTAGCAAGACCTGCTGCATTTTGCTTCATGCGATAAATCATACCTGATATAGATATAAAATGATTTGTTTGATAATAGTATTTCTTATTTTTACGCAGAGCTTTTAGTATGGCTATACTTCCCGCATTAAATAAACAATGAGTTCCAAACATCACAAATAAAACTGCTATAAAAAACACATTTAATGCTGCTACTGCATTATCTGTAGACAAAGCTAGATAATACCCAATACTTAAGCTTATACCTCCAGCTAAGGCTAATAACCATTTTGTTTTTGGCTCCTTTTCACCTACATCTGAACCTTTTAATAGCTCAATTGGTTTTGAACGGTGTACTTGGATTATATTAAATACAAGGTTTAATATAAAGATGCTTCCGAATACCAAAAGTGTTGCTATTACAGCAGTTATGGGAACTTCAAATCCAAATACTACATTATAGTTCAATATTTTAAAAAGCAATAAGATTATTAGCTTACTTAAAAGAATACCACTTAAAATGCCGATTATAAAGCTTACTATAGCTATAAAAAGGGTTTCAAAGATCATAATTTTAGCAATATGTCTTTTTTCCATTCCCAATATATTAAATAGCCCAAATTCTTTTTTTCTCTGCTTAATTAAAAAACTATTGGTATAGATAAGAAATATTACAGAAAATATACCAATAATTATGGCTCCAAGGAACAACATTTGTCTTAAGGATTGACTATCACTCATGTGCCCAATATCTTTTACAACTGCTAAATAACACATATTGTAAAACATAATAATCGTCCCAATACAGGTCAACAAGTAAGGTATATATCCTCTTGAGTTCTTTTTTATATTATTTAGTGCAAGTTTAGCATAAAATCCCTTACTCATCTCTTGCACCACCTGTAGCAATTAATGTAAGTGTATCTGAGATTTTTTGATACATTTCTTCATTCGTACTAGAGGCTTTATATATTTGATGAAACACTTCTCCATCTCTTATAAATAGCACCCTCTTTGCATGACTTGCAGCCTTTGTACTGTGTGTAACCATTAGAATGGTCTGACCGTCGTTGTTAATTTTAGTAAAGATCTTTAGTAGTTTTTCTGAAGCGCGAGAGTCAAGAGCACCCGTTGGTTCATCGGCAAGTATAATATGAGGCTCTGTAATCAAAGCACGAGCAATAGCTGTTCTTTGCTTTTGACCTCCTGATACTTCATAAGGAAATTTTTTTAATATTTCATCAATTTCAAGCTGTTTGGCGATAGATTTTAGTTTATTGCTCATTTCCTCATAGCTTTTTCCTGCGAGTACAAGGGGCAAAAAGATATTATCTTCAATGGAAAAAGTGTCTAGTAAATTAAAGTCTTGAAATACAAATCCTAAATTATCTCGTCTAAAAGCTGATATTTCTTTTTCCTTTATTGATAAAAGGCTCTTGCCATTTAACAAAACATCTCCATTAGTTGGTTTATCTAATGCAGCTAAAATATTTAATAAAGTTGTCTTTCCGGAACCAGATTCTCCCATTATAGCTATATACTCTCCCTGTTCTACAGAAAAATTTACATTTGTAAGTGCCTGAACAGGAGCTCCTCCAAATCTGGTTGTATATATTTTTTTTAAATTACTTACCTCTAAAAGTGGCATATTGATATCCTCCTTATTTCATCTTCCTGTTCATTATAAAGAAAGAGAAAACGTACTGCCATTTCTTTGGCTTACATTTTCTCTTTCAATCTTACATTTTAGTAAGTTTGTCATTCTATAAGCATATCTATTGCATCAAGACCTATTTTCACTTTAGTACCTTTATCTATGAATGATTCAATATTAATAGTATGTGACAGCTTATTTAAGATCCTTTTGCATAGATAAAGTCCTATACCAGTAGATTTTTTATCACTACGTCCATTAAAACCTGTATAGCCTTTTTCAAATATACGAGGCAGATCTTCCTCTGCTATTCCTATGCCTGTGTCCTCTATTATTAATGTCTGTGGTAATTGATGGTCCATATATATTGAAATTTGTCCTTTATTTGTATACTTAAGGGCATTTGACAATATTTGTTCTATAACAAATACGAGCCATTTTTCATCTGTTAAAATATCTATATGAATTTCTTCATAATTAAGCTTAATTTTTTTGCGTATAAAAGTACTAGAGTATTTTTTTATCGCCTGTTTTATAATACTGTCAAGAGGATACCTTCTAAGAACAAGATCCGAGCTTATACTTTCAATTCGAAGATATTGTAGTACCATTTCTACATATTGTTCGACCTTAAACAATTGATCTAATAGCTCCATATGAAGATTGCTTTTTTCCGATTGCAATAATAATCTCATTGCAGCTATAGGGGTTTTTATTTGATGCGCCCATATCGTATAATAATCGATCATTTCACTATAAGATTTATCCTTTTCATTTACAATGTCTAATCGATTTTTATCAATAATCTGAATGAGTTCCTGATAATCTTTTTCTATCAGTTCTTTCGAAACAGGCAATTTATAATCTGCTATCATTATACCTGTCTTAAGTCTCTTTAAAAAATTATGCTTTTTATAAAAAGATCTAAAATCAACTACGCCGATTATAAAGATAAAAGCACAAATTAAAACAAATGTATAATTTATGGACTCAAATGGTAAGGAATATAAAGCAAATACCATTAAAAAAATTAGATAAGCCCCTGCTAAAGCAAGTATTATATTTCGCTTTGCCCTTATGTAAAAAAATAAAATATCTATATAATCTTTCATTATTTCACCATATATCCAATGCCCTTTTTGGTAATAATAAAATCCTTTAAGGCAATCTCCGAGAGTTTCTTACGTAATCTATTAATATTTACAGTTAATGTATTGTCATCGACAAAATGGTCATTTTCCCATAATCGCTGCATAATTTCTTCACGAGTAACAACTTTACCTAGGTTTTCCATAAGAATCTGAATAATCTTATAATCATTTTTAGTCAGTTCGATTCTTTTATCATCATATGAAACCGTCGTATCGCTAAGATTAAGTATGACGCCATTGTGCTCTATATAGTTAACTTGTCCTTGAAAGGAGTAGGTTCTCCTCATAAGGGCATTAATCTTCGCCGCCAAGACATCTAAATCAAAGGGTTTTGCAATAAAATCGTCTCCACCCATATTCATCGCCATTACGATATTCATTTTATCACTCGCTGAGGAGATAAATATAATAGGTACTTTAGACAATTTTCGTATTTCAGAGCACCAGTAAAATCCATTATAGTAAGGCAACATCACATCTAGTAATATAAGCTGTGGATCAAACTGAATTACTTGTTCTGTTATTTTCTTAAAGTCCTTAATGTATGTAACATTATAATCCCATCTACGGAGATATTCTGCAATGGTTTTTGCTATAGTAATGTCATCTTCTACAATTATGATTTTATACATTTATTGTCCCCCTTTATATAATATAGTTCACTATATATAATCACAATATTTTCATGCTCTATTAATTAACAGTCCATTGACAATATTGATTGAGTATCTCGACAAACTCCTCTAAATATTTACCATCTACCTCATCAAAACGATTTGTAAGTGGGCTATCTATATCGAGTACTCCTATTAATTGATCTCCTTTTATAATTGGTACAACGATTTCCGAATTAGAGGCAGCGTCACAGGCAATATGACCTTCAAACTCGTGTACATCTTTTACGATTACAGTCTTTCTCTCCTGTGCAGATGTGCCACATACCCCTTTGCCCATAGCTATTCGAATACAAGCTAAATTTCCTTGAAAAGGACCAAGAACGAGTTGCCCTTCTTTATATAAATAAAATCCTGCCCAATTGATATCTTCCATACTATGAAATAGAAGAGCAGCAGAATTGGCACAATTAGCAAGCCAATCTTTTTCATTCTTAATAAGTCCTTCTATTTGTTTCAAAATCAGTTCATATTTTTTTGCTTTCTGTTCCATAATCCACCTCATAAGTTTATTAATTCTGTTATTTTAATCCTTATTATTTTATCATAAGCAAGATAGTAAAAATATAATAAAATCTCATAGATTAAGATGTGAATGATACCGTAGATAATAATTTATCCTACATTTTATTGCAATGCACGATTCTTACAATAAATGAGTGAATGTACCCTTCCCCTATGCTAAAATGAGATATATAGAATTATAATTAAATTAGTATAATTATAATCAAGAAAGAGGGATATTATGAATTTTGTTGAAATCAAAGGCTTGACGAAAAAATTTGGTAAGTTTACTGCACTAAATAATATCGATTTAAGCATGAATCCAGGTGAAATATATGGTTTTATTGGTCCAAATGGAGCTGGTAAATCCACAACAATTCGAGTCCTTTTGGGCATGCTTAAACCTACATCTGGTCAAGTTACTATTATGAATAAAGACGCTTGGAAAGACGCTGTTGAAATTCATAAAAGAGTCTCCTATGTGCCAGGCGAAGCAAATCTTTGGCCAAATCTGACAGGAGGAGAAGTTATTGACCTGTTTTTAAGTATACGTGGCAATAGTAGCCAGAAAAAGAGAGATGAACTGATTGAGCTCTTTGACTTAGATCCAAGCAAAAAATGTCGGGCTTATTCGAAAGGAAATCGCCAGAAAATCGCACTAATCTCAGCCTTTGCTTCGGAATCAGATTTGTACATATTAGATGAACCTACTTCAGGACTAGACCCTCTTATGGAACGCATATTTCAGGAATGTGTCTTAAACGTCAAAAAACAAGGAAAAAGCGTCCTATTATCTAGCCATATCCTTTCAGAAGTAGAAAAATTATGCGACCGGGTTGCCATTATTCGTGAAGGACAAATTATTGAAAAAGGTACTTTAGATGAAATGCGCCACTTGACGAGAACAAAGGTGACTGTCTCAACTAGGAAAACTCTAGATGGAATAGAAAATATAAAAGGGATTCACAATATAGCACAAAGTAGTAACCATTTAGAATTTCAGGCCGATACTGAGGAAATTGGAAAGATCATTTCTTACTTAAGCACATTTGAAATCCTTAAATTAGAATGTTCTCCTCCTACTTTAGAGGATTTGTTTATGCGTCACTATGAAGGCAATCATTCTAGTAAAGGGGATAAGTAACTATGAACGGAACTGGAAAGCTTATCAAGCTTTTGGTACGCCAAAATGCTTTAAAAATTACCATATGGATTATTTCTATAGTAGCTACTACTGTTAGCGTAGCCTTTGCTTATGGCGATGTATATAAAACAAAAGAAGAACTTTACGGCTTTGCTTTGACCATGGATAATCCAGCCATGAAAGCCATGCTAGGCCCTGGATACGATGTTGAAAAGTACAATCTTGGCGCTGCCCTTGCTACTGAGATGCTCCTTTTTACAGCTATTGCAATCATCATTATGAATATCCTCTTTGTCAGTTCAAGCACTCGTAAAGATGAAGAAGAAGGTAGGCTTGAAATGATTCGCGCTTTGCCTACAGGTCGATTATCTTATCTCATGGCTTCTGGAATTAAGATTCTAATGCTTAATCTGCTCCTAAGTATACTTACGGGTATTGGCTTAGGTCTAGTGGGTCTTGAGGGGGTTACATGGGAATCTTCTTTTCTATATGGTGCTATTTTAGGGGCAACAGGCTTATGTTTTGCTGGACTGACATCTTTCTTTGCCCAACTTTCAGATACTTCTAGAGGAACATCTAGCCTATCTTTTGGTGCACTTATTGTGTTTTATATCTTTCGAGCAATAGGAGATGTCAGCTTAGAAGGGCTTGCCCTTATTTCTCCACTAGGGTGGACTGTTCGAACAGGAGTATTTGTGGATAATGAGTGGTGGCCTGTACTCGCATTAATAGTAACTGGGGTAATATTTGCTGGTTTAGCTTTATACCTAAACATAAAGAGAGATATTAATGTAGGAATACTACCTACTCGCAGTGGTAGAGAACGAGCTCTGTGGTATTTAAAAACCTCATTAGGCTTAACTTGGAAATTAGAAAGAAATAGTATTATTGTTTGGACTCTCGGGATTTTTCTCATGAGCGCAGCTTTTGGTGCCATACTCGGAGATTTAGAGACTTATTTTTCAGATATGGAATACCTTCAAGCCTTTCTACCTCAGGGTGATGAGACAGATATGACACAGCGTTTTATTACTATGCTCATTCAAATTATGTCTATCTTTACAGCCATACCCGCAGTACTGACGATTTTAAGGCTAAAAAAGGACGAAAAACTAGGGCTTATGGAAAACTTCTACAGTCGCGCCCTTTCTCGAAATAAAGTAATGAGTAGTCATACGATTATTGCCTTTCTCTCTACGATCATCATGCAAGGCTCCATTGGATTAGGGCTCTATCTTACTTCCATAGGAGTCATGGAGCAAAACCTTGTATTAGGCAATACTATGGTAGAGGTATTTATCTATTTACCAGCAATTTGGGTCATAATCGGATTAAGCCTTCTATTCGTTGGGACGTGGTCTAAAGGCAGTAGCCTTGTATGGCTATATATTGTTTTTACTTTTATAGTATTATACCTTGGAAATCTCCTAGACTTTCCTCAGTGGCTAAATGATCTATCTACATTTAACCATATACCAGAAATATCTCAAGACCTAATAAACTGGACCCCTGTATACGCTTTAAGTGCGCTAGCTTTATTTTTAGGATTTGTTGGATTTACTGGGTACAATAAGAGAGATATACAGTAAAGCAGTACCACGTTATCTACTATACACATTAAACTTCTATCTCATTATCATTAATACATAAAAACCCACAGCTGATAGTGGGTTCTTCTTTTACTATTTTATCTCATTAGTTGTAATTAAATTATAATTATACATTTATTATAATATTATAAAACAATGCACTTGCATTAAAATATTATAAGTGATACCCTTTAAAGGGATATTCTAAGTTTTTCCATTTGAAAAGTAGGTACACTTACATTACTTTATATGTCGCAGCAATCACCTCCTATGATTGTTTATATAAAAAACACAGCAAATATGTAACGAAAAAATAATTTGGAGGGAAGAAATTTGAAAGACGATACTCAAAAATTTATTGTTACAATTAGTATCCTGGGATTTATGGGTTTTTTAGCAAATGGAGATAATTATGCAGTGGCTCCATTACTGATCAATATATCCAAGGATTTAAACATTACGATTACCCAAACTGGACTCTCTGTAACATCCTATATGCTTTGTTTTGGAATTTTTACTATTTTTTTTGGTCCTTTAGGCGATCGATTTGGAAAGACTAGGATTATCAATATAGCTGCTTTTGGAACCGCCATATTTAGTATGCTGGGTGCATTATCTTATAATCTACCATCTTTAATCTTTTTCAGGTCTGTCAATGGAGCCTTTGGCGCAGGAATTTTCCCAGTTTCTATTGCTTTTATAGGTGGATGTTGTACAGATAAAAACAGACAAAAATGGATAGCAAAATTCTTTGGGATGATGTTTCTTGGTGGTGCATCTGCCACAGCTATAGGAGGAGCCATCGCTTATTTTGGTTCTTGGCGAGCCGTTTACTTTATTTATGGTTTCCTAGAATTAATTGTTGCCTTTATGATGCTAAAATCTCTAGAAAAAGAGCCTGGTGTCATAAATAAATTGGATATTGTAGGAGTATATAGGAAGGCATTTGCGAATAAGGAATTAGTCAAAGTTATTTGCACCATTTTTTTAGTTGGCTTTAGTGTTTTTGGAACTTTTACTTATTCCGGTCAGTTTATTACGGATCATACAGGATACAATATTTTAACAGTGGGCTTAATCCTAACCGTTTTTGGACTGGGCACCGTTATTGGAGGAAGATTAGCACCGCGACTACGACAAAAATACAATAAGAAATTCGTGCCTGCTGCAGCAATCCTAGGAACTGTTTCTTTAGCTATATTATTCTTTGCCACTACACCGCTACTCTTGTCGATTGGATTATTTGGATTTGGTTACGCCTTTATATCTATTCACTCTACCCTTACGACAATCGCTCAAGGTCTTATGCCTCAATTAAGGGGAACGGTTATGTCCTTGGTATCATTTGGTCTGTTTGGAGGGGGTGCTTTAGGTACCTTTGTAAACGGTATCGTTATCCAAAACTCAGAAATCAAATGGACCTATGCTATTGGTGCTATTCTCATGGCCATCGTATTCTTCATGACTTCAAAAGTTGTCGATGTAAGTATTCGTAAAGAAGAAGCGGGAGCATTTCCTGCATAATATCCCTAAGGGGTCGTAGAGTTTATCTTACGGCTTCTTTTTTTTATAATTTTACTTTTCAAATTCACCTAATACTTTAATGGATATTATTACAGTAAATACCATTATATCGCAATTAATATATGTCTTTTCCCCTTAAATTCTTATAATAAACCACTACTAATATTGCGTTTATTCCAATGACAAAGATGATATAGAAAATTATAAAACTAACAAATATTACCTGGATAATATCTCCATATATAAATTGCATATGCCTTTTCCCCTTAAATTCCTGTAATAAGCTACTAAAAATATTGCATTTATTCTCATGACAAAGATGATATAGAAAATTATAAAAATAGCAAATAATGCTAGTATTATTTAATAGTTTATGGTATATTTTAAATGTAGTTTGTGATAATTTTATTAATAAATTAATCACAAATAATTTTTGGGGGTGCACTCATGTTTCAAGAAGAAATTCTTAGTGTAGCAACTGCTGCGAAGAAAAAATGGACCTTTTTAAGAGATAATCCTATGGGCTATTTAATTTCAGCCATGATGTCAGGTATGTTTATAGGATTTGGATCAATTCTTATAGGTTGCGTAGCAGGAATGATGACTGGTATACCTTTTGTAAAACTAATACAAGGATTTAGCTTTTGTGTTGGTTTGAGTCTAGTTATCATCGCGGGAGCAGAATTGTTTACAGGAAATAACTTTGTTATGGCTGTAGGCTCTATTAAAGGGACTGTAACGTGGAAAGAGACAGCAAAAGTTTGGTTAATGTGTTATGTAGGTAATTGGATTGGTTCTATATTAGCGGCTGTGGCATTCTACGCTTCAGGACTTAATTTCGAAGGAATGACAGAAGCTGTTGCTGCTACTGCTTATGCAAAAATGACTATTCCTTTAGGGCAATTATTTATTCGCGCTATTTTCTGTAATATTCTAGTATGTTTGGCTGTATGGAGTGCTACTCGTGCTAAATCCGAGAGTGGCAAGTTAATTATGGTCTTTTGGTGTATATATCCTTTCGTCGCAATGGGCTTCGAGCATAGTGTTGCTAATATGAGCACTTTAACTATGGGACTATTAAACCCAGCTGGTCATGCTATAACCTTATCTGGTTACTTCTACAATCTCTTCTTTGTTACTATAGGTAATATGATTGGTGGTATCGTTTTTGTAGCTCTTCCTTATCTCTCTATAGCTCGTGATACGAAAAAATCAGAAGCTATTGAAAGCAATTAAAATATTGTAAATTTGAAATTATATCACAAATAATACTTAATAGTTTGTTAATAATAGTTTAATATAAAAGTACCAGTGTGAATCTGTAATCGATTCATACTGGTACTCTTGTTATAATTTAATCACAATTCTCTCATCCTAGTTTAAACAGACTAATTGCTATATAGCACTTAGTCTGTTCTCTTATTACCCCAAAAGAATAGATTAACCGTTCCAGGGCCCGTATGACTACCAATGGTCGTTCCAATATTGGATAGTTGAACTTTACCGTTTAATTTGGGGAACTTTTCTTCTATAATTTGAGCTAACTTTTGTGCATCTTCCAGAGCATCCGCATGTGAAATGAAACATTTTCTTTTATAGTCTAAACCATCTTCAGCATGCCCAATCATCTGATTTAAAGTCTGATTGATTACTTTTTTCTTCCCTCTGACTTTAAATCGGGGAATGAGATGCCCTTCCATATCAATGTTCAAAAGTGGATTGATATTTAGCATATTGCCAACCCATCCTGAAACTTTTGACACCCGACCTCCTCGAACGAGATAGGTTAAATCTGAAACAAAAAACCAGTGATGCATATTGAGCTTATACTCTTTAATCCAGTTATATAATGCATCTAAATTTTTGCCCTCATCTCGCAAATCTGCAAGGGTTTCCATAAGTAGTCCCAATCCTCC
>NZ_CALNCS010000087.1 GCF_937875145.1 Alkalibaculum bacchi
ACTTGATTTCTCTTTCCCTTTGGTCAAGACAAATCAGGTATTACTCCCAGGTGGTCAGCAAAACCGTACTCGCCTTCGGGCGAGATAAAGACCTAAGCTCCTGCCCCAGTCATCCTGAGCGCAGCGAAGGATCTTTACACACTAATTAATAAAACAAAAACTTCTAAAAAATACCAACTTTTTTTATTCATCTTAGCTGCCACCATCGGTGGCAGTTTTTACTTAGAACTTACAACGTACAACTTAGAACTAATACGTGCGTTTTTTTGTAAAAATTGGCTTGACAATAGCCAATTTTTTTTGTATATGGTTGATACTGTAAACACAAACTATAGTTAATTATATAAATGGAGGTTAATTATGAAAAAATCAATTTCTTTCTTTTTAACTTGTCTACTGCTATTTAATTATACTATAGTAAGTGCAGAGCCAGCTACGGAAGAAGGCAAAGATGCGCAGACAGAGGGGCTTCAGATTGAATCTTCATCTGCAATACTAATAGATGCAGCTACTGGACAAATACTTTATGAGAAAAATGCCAATGAAAGGCGTGCTCCAGCAAGTGTTACAAAAGTAATGACTATGCTTATTATTATGGAAGAATTAGATAAAGAGAATATCTCAATAAATGATCAAGTTACAGTGAGCCAATTTGCTGCAGATATGGGTGGTTCTCAGCTGTTTTTAGAGCCTTCAGAAACCGTAAGCGTAGACGATTTGCTCAAGGGCATTGCCATTGAATCAGCAAATGATGCAGCAGCTACTATGGCAGAGTATATTGCAGGAGATTATCAATCTTTTATCGGAATGATGAATGAAAAGGCAAAAGAATTAGGTATGAAGGACACCCAATTTATGAATTCAAATGGATTGCCTGCAGAAGGGCATTATAGTAGTGCAAATGATATTGCCTTGATGAGCAAAGAGCTAGTAAAATACCCTAAAATTCATGAATATCTGACTATTTGGATGACAGATGTGAACGTAGGGAAAAATGATGACAAAGTTCGAACTTTGGCCAATACAAATAAATTGCTTCGAAGGGATAATCGAGTCGACGGCCTTAAAACAGGATATACAGATGACGCTGGTTACTGTTTAAGTGCTACGGCAAAAGAAGGTTCTATGAGATTAATCTCCGTTGTCTTAGATGCGCCAAGCTCTAATGATCGATTTGATGAAGCCTTGCAATTATTAAATTATGGATTTAGCCAATATAAAAATGAAACCGTTGTAGAAGAAAATACGGTATTAGACACCATACCGATTAATCGAGGAGTAAAAGAAGAAATTAATGTTGTTACAAAAGATGGATACAGCCAGCTTATGTTAAAAAGCGAAAAAAAGGAATTTAAACAAGAAGTAAAACTAAATGACAACATAAGTGCTCCAATAGCAAAAGGAGATAAAGTTGGAGAATTAAAGATTTTAGAAAATGGAAAAGAAGTAACAAAGATTGACCTTATAGCGGAAGAAGATGTAGAAAAGATCAATTTCTTTAATCTCTTTAACAAATTTATCACTCAATTTATAAACTTAAGCAACTAATTATTTATAGCAACTAGCACTGGTCGCTAGTCGTAGGTTTTGATTTCTATCTAAAAACCTAGTGTTTGATCCAGATGCGTAGTTGCTATTATTTCTTGTTTTTGCCTTTAAATAAAGGTATAATCATAGTATTATTTATGAGGAGGATGTACATGATGACAAATTATCTTTTTTCAAACCATGACACCGTAGCTTTAGCAGAAAAGTATGGTACTCCACTATACGTGATCAGTGAAGATATAATAAGAGAAAATTTAACAAAAATAATAAATGCATTTACAAAACAAAATGCTACATATGATATTAATTATGCTGGCAAAGCTTTTTTAAATTTGGCAATGTGCAATATTATAAAGGATATGGGCGTATCTTTAGACGTAGTATCAGGGGGAGAACTTTACACAGCGTATATGGCAAGTTTTCCTATGGAAAGAGTTTGTCTTCATGGTAGCAATAAAACAGTTGAAGAAATAAAAATGGCCATCGAATACAATATCGGCAAAGTAATTGTCGATAGCAAATATGAACTAGAACTTTTAAATGCCATCTGCGAAGAACACAATCATGTAATGAGAGTGTCTATACGAGTTTCCCCAGGTGTTGAAGCACATACTCATGAATTTATACAAACAGGAAAAATAGACTCAAAATTTGGTATACCTTTAAAACAAGTAAGAGATTTATTTGATTTTAGCAAAGACTTAAAAAACATTAATATTATCGGCTTACACTGTCATATAGGATCCCAAATAATTGATGAAGAGCCTTTTTTAGTCACTGCAGAAGTAATGCTTAATTTAATGAAAGAGCTAAAAGAAGACGGATTTTCTTTAACCGAGTTAAATTTAGGTGGTGGATTTGGTATTCCACAAATGAGACATGATGCAAGCTTTAATGTAGATCAGTATATTGAAAAACTAATGAGTACAGTGAGAAGGATTTGCAGCGAAATTCAATTAGAGGTGCCTAAAATCGTCGTTGAGCCAGGTCGTTATACAGTAGGAACGGCAGGCATTGTATAAGATTGGTACAGTAAAGGAAATACCCGAAATCCGAAAATACGTCAGCGTTGATGGAGGAATGACGGACAACCCTCGGCCTGCATTGTATGGTGCAGTCTATGATGCCATAGTAGCCAATAAAACTTTAGTTTCTGAGGAACAAGAGATTGTCACTATAAGCGGAAGATGTTGTGAAAGCGACACCCTTATAAAAGACATCCAATTGCCAAAAGTAGAACCAGGAGATATCTTAGCCGTCTTAAATACAGGTGCTTATAATTATGCTATGTCTAGTAATTACAACAAAATACCAAGACCAGCAGTAGTTCTCTTAAGAGGAGATGAAGATGAGATCATTGTAAGAAGAGAAACCTACGAGGACATTGTCGCAAAAGACATGTTGCCAAGCTGGCAGAAATAAAAGCTGAAAGCGGAAAGTAGAAAGCTGAAAAAAACACTTATCTATTGGCGAGATCGTCTAAAGTCTAAGATCCTTCGCTATCGCTCAAGGATGACGAGAGTAGGCGGCTTTACAGGACTTTAAATGCTTAAGGCATATTTTGACCCAAGCTACTGCTTTTGTCATCCTGAGGAGCTTGCAACGAAGGATCTTAGACCCAAAAGGAATGCTAAACGCTAGGGACTGAAGCGCTAAGGGGCTTTTTACTTAGAACTTATAGAGTGGTTACTTTGCTTGTCGAGAAGCGTAGCGACGAAGAGAAGCATTAGCCAGGCTTGCCCAAGAGCACAAGCATAGCGCAGGGCGATTGGCTGCAAGCTACGGCAGAACATAGAACTAAAAAAAGGGGGATTACATGGGTGGCATATTAAACAATATTTTAAGCAATATTGTGGGTTCATTACAGGCTATGATTTATACTTTGCCAGCGTTGCTTATTACTATTACTCTACATGAATTAGCACATGGCTATACTGCATATAAATTAGGGGATCCTACGGCAAAATCTGCGGGGCGGCTTACTTTAAATCCCATTAAGCACATAGATCCTATGGGTCTTTTATGCCTTTTTATTTTGAGGTTTGGATGGGCAAAACCAGTTCCGTATAATCCAAACTATTTTAAAAACAGAAGAAAGGGCACCTTTTTAGTTTCACTTGCAGGGCCCTTGACAAATATTATCCTAGGTCTTATTTCACTTATAGCAATGTTTCTGTTAAACTCTACAGGTACCACTGCCTATCTTTTCTTTGAGTTGCTCTTTATCTACAATGTGAGTTTTGCCGTCTTTAATTTAATTCCTGTTCCACCTCTAGATGGTTCAAAAATCGTAGCGAGCATTTTACCTGGTAAATTAGAAGAAATGTTTTGGAAGGTCGAAAGATACGGTTATGTAGTATTGCTCATATTAATCTTTACAAATGTCCTAGACTATATATTAAACCCAGCCATTGAATTTATGATGATTGGGATGTTTTCTTTGGTGAGGTTGTTTTTTTAAAAGCAGGTGGTCAGGTGGTCAGGTGGTATGTCGTAGGTTGCGGGTTTCTAGCTCCTTCTAGTCGCTACAAACCTCGCCAACCTTGACAGGGGTAATACCACTTGATTTCTCTTTCCCTTTGGTCAAGACAAATCAGGTATTACTCCCAGGTGGTAAGCAAAACCTTAAAAGCCGAAAGCCGAAAGCGGAATGCCGAAAGAAAATGCAAAATCAACTAGACACCATTACAGCCTTCTAGAGTGTCATTCTCAGGAGCGTAGCGACGAAGAATCTCTAGGAACGAACTTTGCGTAACTTAGAATGAATAATATTGAAAGCTGAATGTGCAAGAAAATCTAAACTCGCCTATAGGTGAGGTGATTCTTGCTTTTAACCTCTTGCCTCTCAATCCGTAGGGAACGACGCCCTCGTCGTTCCGCATAACGGTCACCTTAGGTGACCCAAATTTCAGCTTTCCGCCTTCTGCTAAAACATTAATATAGGAGCTCAAGATAAAATAAAAACACAGACTTTTTCAACATAACAAAAGAAAGAGGTAATACATGGAATACGAGATAAGGCTTCAAGAGTTTGCAGGGCCCTTGGATTTGCTTTTGCATTTGATTAAAAAACATGAAATCGACATTTTCGATATTCCAATCTCTCAAATCACAGACCAGTATTTAGAGTATATCAATCAAATGAAAGAATACAATATGGACTACTCTAGTGAATTTGTGGTCATGGCTGCTCAGCTTTTACAGATAAAATCCAATCTACTCCTTCCTCCTGAAGAAGATGAAGAAGGAAATGAGATCGATCCAAGGTTGGAACTTGCTGAGAAGATCTACGAGTATAAAATTTATAAAGAGATAAGCGAATACTTGCAAAACCAAGGGGAAATATCTATGCAAGTACACTATAAAGATCCAGAGTACTGGGAAAATACTAATAAAATAATTACTGAAATTGATATTGAAAGTCTTTTTCAGGCGTTTAAAAGAGTTTTGGCCAAAAGCAAAGTGGAGAAGGTTGAAAATATCCTTCATAAAATAGAAAGAGAGACTGTACGAGTAGAGGATAAAATGAGAGATATTATAAGTCTTCTCGAGGACAAAAGAGAGATTTCTTTTAGTAGTCTTTTTGACACTACCATCTCCCGTACAAAAATCATTGTGACTTTTTTGGCTTTACTAGAATTAATAAAAAATAATTTCGTCTTATGTGCCCAAGAGAGAATTTGTGGTGAGATTGTAATTTGGAAAATTAGGTGATGCTATGAAAGATGAGCTATTGGGACCACTAGAAGCTATTCTCTTTGCAGTAGGTGAGCCTATTAGCATAAATGAAATAGCAAATAGTTTGAATATAAACACGACAGATACTAAAGATTTATTAGAAGAATTACAAGAAAAGTATACGAATAGCAATAGAGGAATACAGTTAATACAAATCCAATCCAAATATCAACTAGGTACAAAGACAGAATTTCACCATTATATTGATGATTTACTAGTAGAGCGAAACAAAGCAGGTCTATCTCAGGCCGCTTTAGAAACTTTATCCATTGTAGCCTATAAGCAACCAGTTACTCGAATTGAAATTGAACAGATAAGAGGAGTAAAGTCATCTAGTGCACTACAGACTTTAGTTGATCGTAATCTCATAAAAGAGGCAGGCAGATTAGAGGCACCAGGTAAGCCAATCCTTTATGGAATAACACCGGATTTTCTAAAATATGCAGGAATTACTACAATAGAGGAATTGCCTTCTTTTGAGGAATTTGTACAATCAACAGAAGAAAGTTCCAAGTAAAACCATGTCACCGAGGGTGACTATTGCTTTTACTTGGAACCTAGAACCTAGAACTTAAAACTAAAAAATAGCGCAGGTCGCTATTTTTTTTGTTGTAAATTCTAAAATTCATCTAAAGGTAATACTATAATAATATGGTGTATATTATTTATCATAAAAAATCTTATCATAAATGATAACTTAGGAGGTTCATATGATAAAAATGTGTTCAACTGTACTATGTATCGTCATTATTTTAAGTTTCTTTCTACCAACAGCTGCTATGGCCATAGATGTGCCATCTCAGTCTGCTATATTAATTGAAGAAAAAACGGGTAGAATATTGTATAATAAGAATAGTGAAACGGAAATGGCGATGGCAAGTACTACTAAGATTATGACTGCTATTTTAGCTATAGAGTATGGGAATTTAGATGATGTGGTAGTCGTAGGTGAAGAAGCAGCTAATGTAGAAGGCTCATCTATTTACATTGAAAAGGGAGATAAAATCACTTTAGAGGATTTAGTATATGGACTCATGCTTCGCTCTGGAAATGATGCAGCTTACGCTATAGCTACTCACATTTCAGGAAGTTTAAAGAATTTTGTGGAATTGATGAATGAGAAAGCTCAAATAATAGGGGCTACTAATACAAATTTTACAAATCCTCATGGCTTATATGAAAAAGAACATTATACTACAGCAAAAGACTTAGCTCTTATCACACAATACGCCTTTAGAAACGAAGATTTTAAAAAAATTATGAGCGCAAAAAAAACAGATATTAAAATCAACAATCAAGTTCATACTCTGTACAATAAGAATAAACTTCTTACTGGATATGATGGAGGAAATGGCGTAAAAACAGGTTATACTATAGATGCAGGTAAATGTTTGGTTTTTTCTGCTGAAAGAGAAGGCATGCAAATGATAGGTGTAATCTTAAGGGCTAGTGATATATGGGCAGAGTCAAGAATCTTATTAGATTATGGATTTGAACAATACACCACAAAAAATGTTATGAAAAAGGGAGAGTATATTACTTCTATATATGTAGAAGACGGCATAAATGATCAATTTAAAATCATTTCTGACGAAAATATTGACATTCCCATCAAACAAGGAGAAAATATAGAACGGGTGCTTAATGTAAACAATATTATGGCTGCTCCTATATATAACAAACAAAGAATTGGAAGTGTAGATTTCTTAATTGATGGAGAAATCATCTATTCAAAAGACCTCTACAGCCCACAGAAGGTATACGAAAAAGATTATCTTAAGTTCTTGAAAGAGAATTTGCGAGATTATTTTAATATTCTTAGTCAGGAAATACCAATTGAAGCACTAGATATTAAGTGGCTAGACGCTAGTTAGGTGGTAAGCAAATATGCGACTAATGTCGCAGTGAAGGATGAACATGGAACAATGAATAATGAACAATTTGAAAGAGTAGCAAGATTCGCATATTTGTACTGTTCAATGTTCAATTTTCATTATTCATTTAAGGTTTTCCCCGTCCAACGAACCAACCTTAACTCCTGCTTAAGTCATCCTGAGCGCAGCGAAGGATCTCTACGCTCTAACTAGTGAGATAAAAATATCTAAAAACAAACGCCAAATTATCTAATAAATATTAACTGCCACCATGGGTGGCAAAGGTTTTACTTAGAACATACAACGTAGAACTTAGAACGAAAACGGGAGTGACTCAATGAGATTACAAAAGTTTCTAGCCAATCATGGTGTAGATTCTAGAAGAAAGTGCGAAGAGCATATAAAAGATGGTAGGGTAAAGGTCAATAATGAAGTCATTACTGAAATGGGTTTTATTGTGGATCCGGATCAGGATGAAGTAACCTTTGATGGTAAAAAAATTGGAACAAATGAGAAAAAGGTTTATATTATGCTGAACAAGCCACGAGGAGTCATTACATCCGTAAAGGACAATTTTAATAGGCAGACTGTATTAGACCTTGTTCATTTAGAGGAAAGGGTGTACCCTGTAGGGCGATTAGATTATGATACAGAAGGTCTTTTGCTATTAACCAATGATGGAGATTTTACTTATACAATGACCCACCCTAAGCATCATATAGGAAAGACATATGTAGCAAAAATAAAAGGTAGACCTACAAAGGCAGAAATAAAAGCCTTTGAAGGTGGTTTGATAATTGAAGATTATAAGACATCTAAGGCATCCTTTAAAGTACTTAGAGAGTTTCCAGAAAATACTCTCGTGGAGATTATAATCTGGGAAGGCAGAAACCGACAGGTGCGCAAAATGTGTGAAAAAATCAGCCACCCTGTTCTAAGCTTAAAGCGGACAAGCATTGGAAATCTTGCTCTTGGAGACTTAGAAATAGGAGCTTATCGACATTTAACAAAAAACGAAATAACATCATTAGGAGTGTTAAATCATGATTGAAATAAAGATTTATGAACGAAATCAGCTAGATTTTAAACTAAATGAAGAAGAATCTACTCATGTTTGCATTATGACAGAAGAAAAAAAAATTCTTGGAGTAGCTGGATTTACTTACTATAAACATGGAGTAATCCTTAATTTTACAGAGATGAGATTAGAGGATCCTTTCTTATTTGATGGATTGGTAAAGTCTGTGATTAATTTTACCTATAATAGAGGCGTAGATGAATTAGAAGTATACGATGAGGATACAGTCGACTATATGAATGAAAATGAAATAGAAATGATCAATAATAGAATTCTGATTAAGGAGTTCTATAGCAAAAATAGCTGTGATCATAAGAAGGTATAATATGAATATATTTCACATAACGAAATTAGCTCAAGATTATGCATCCACAGCGATCACAAAAGGAGATAAAGTAATTGATGCCACAGCAGGCAATGGTGCAGACACAGTGTTTTTAGCAGAAAAGGTGGGTCAAACTGGACAAGTTTATGCTTTTGATATACAAGAAGACGCCATTAAGAACACTAAGGCTAAAGTTTTAGAAAAAGCTTATGAGAGCAGAGTTCAATTAATTCAAGATAGCCACGCAAATATAGATCAATACGTTCAAGGCCCCATTTCATGTGCGATGTTTAATTTAGGTTATCTGCCTAAAGGAGATCCAGCCATTATCACGAAAGGGGCTTCTAGTATTAAGGCATTAAAAAAGAGCTTAGAACTATTAAAGGTAAATGGAATTATTACGATATGCGTCTATACCTCTCATGAAGGAGGAGTAGAAGAGGCCTCTATTGTAGAAGCATATCTAAAAGTACTAGATAAATACAGATACAAAGTATTAAAGTATTCCTGTTTAAATGATCAAACATCACCCTATATTGTTTTAATTGCTCGTATGAAGTAAAAATATATTTGCATAATAGGGTAGTAAATAATTTTTTTTATATTTTAATAGTCAATGGATTGGGTTTGATTTAAAATAGGTAATTAAGAGGTTTCGTGCTCTAAAAAGAGACAAACAAAATAGATTATGCAGGTGAATATCGTGTCAGAGTACAAAAACTTTACAGAAATAATGTTAAAGATAAAAGAGGATTATCCAAATTTAAGCAAGGGAAATAAGCGAATCGCAGATTTTATCTTGAATAAATATGAAAAGGCAGCTTTTATGACAGCGGCAAGTCTGGGAGAAGCTGTAGGTGTGAGTGAGGCTACAGTAGTGCGCTTTGCTAATTACCTTGGTTTTAATGGATATCCAAGATTTAAAAAAGTCTTACAAGAAATGATAAAAACAAAATTGACTACTACTCAGCGAATTGATATGTCTTTAGACAAATTTGACGAGGAACATCTGTTAAATGATATTCTAACAGCAGATATTGATAATATCCGCTATACTCTAGATGAATTTGATAAAGATAGATTTCAAAAGGTAATTGACTTGATTGTAAATGCACAAACAGTTTATATAGTAGGTTTTCGTACTACTTCCCTTCTGACAGAGTTTTTAGGATATTATCTGGATTTATTACTCAATCAGGTAAAAGTAATTGATTCTAAAGTAGGCGATATTTACGAACAAATTATTCATGCAAAACCTGGTGATGTAGTCATAGGGATTAGCTTTCCAAGGTATTCTTCCAAAACATACGAGTCTATGAAATTTCTAAAGGAGCGTGGTCTTAAAGTTGTGGCGATAACGGACAATGAAATGTCACCTATTACAAGGATTAGCGACTATTATCTTATTGCAAAGAGCAATATCATCTCTTTTGTAGATACGATTACTGCTCCAATGAGTCTTATGAATGCTATAATTGTAGCCGTTGGCCTTAGAAATAGAGAAAAGACAAAAGAGATTTTTAATGAACTAGAAGAAATTTGGGCTGAGCATTATATATATGATAACAGTCAATCTTAAACAAGAAAGTAGAAGAGAATATATGAGCAAAATTGTCGTTATTGGCGGAGGAGCAGCAGGTATGATGGCTGCTGGAACTGCAGGTGCGAGACATGAAGTAATATTATTAGAAAAAAATGAAAAACTAGGCAAAAAGATGTTTATAACGGGAAAAGGCAGATGTAATTTTACAAATGCCTGTGAAATAGAAGAGCTCATTGAAAATGTAGTCACCAATAAATCTTTTCTCTACAGTGCTTTTTATACTTTTAGCAATACAAGCACCATACAGCTTTTTAATGAACTAGGTTTAAGAGAAAAGGTGGAAAGAGGCAATAGGGTTTTTCCACAAAGTGACAAATCTAGTGATGTCATTAAAGCAATGAGCAAGTATTTAGAAAAGAACAATGTAGAGGTAAGGCTAAATACTACGGTAAAGGATCTTTTAACTGAAGATGGTAAAATCAAAGGAGTCTTATTAGAGAATGGTCAAACTATCGAATGTGATGGTGTTATTTTAGCTACCGGAGGAGTTACCTATAGTCAGACAGGCTCTACTGGAGATGGGTATATATTTGCTAAAAAGTTAGGACATGGAATTATTGAGCCAAAAGGAGCTCTTATTCCCCTTGTAAGCGAGGATTCTTTTGTGAAGGAATTACAGGGGCTTTCCTTAAAAAATGTTAGTATATCCCTCTTTAAGGGCAATAAAAAGGTAAAAGAAGT
>NZ_CALNCS010000088.1 GCF_937875145.1 Alkalibaculum bacchi
ACACCTCAACATACCAAAACTAATTGATACTATTGAGACCTTAAATCCTAAAACGATTATTGTATGTAAAAAGAAATTCGTAGAACCTGAGATAAGGAATTCCAGTATTATGGATAATTATTGTGAAAGTGAAAGCATATTTTTTCTTCCTTTTCCTGGACAAGGAAATCAAAGAAAGTATAGAGAGAGTCTTGTAAAAGCGTTGGGAGGGATTTCATTTTGCTTAGATTAAAGGCTTTGGTACAAGATTTCTTTAAATCGGTTACAAAGCAAAATATTGATATATACAATGAGTTTAGCCTTCAACACGAGCTTGGCATTTTCTTAAGGGAGGCTTTGCCTACATATAAAGTGTAATTCGAAAGAAACGTATCTTATTTTACCAGCGGCAATAAAACAATTAAGAAAGAAATTGATATAGCGGTATTTTAAGAGGGTAAAGCTGAAAAGTATGCCATGGGGAGACCCGCAAGGAACGTGGGATTTTGGGTCAAGTTTTTGTGCCACGTCAGGCTAAAAGACTCACCTGAGAAGGAGGATTGCTTAGGGGTGGGATGTTTTGAGCTGAATACCTTAAAATAAAAGAAAACGAAATTTCTGCTTGAAGTTTCATTCTTAATGTGGTTAATTTGCAAACGAGAGTGAATCGGCCCTTGAGAATCTAAAAATCTGACTTGAAAAGTCCCGTCCCTCACAAACCTAAAACAAAATCATATACGTAAGTAGTTAAAAAACCTTCTAAGTTTAGAAGGTTTTTTAACTATGTTTTTCTTTTGCTGAGAAAGTTTTTCTTTTCCCATCTATTTAAAGGATAGGGGCACACCTAGACCCTAAAGAAAATCCTAACTCTAGTGACTAATGACTAGCAGCTAGATTCTCGTCAATTTGCACTAATTATCGTTATTTCTTTGTCATAATGAATATAGTAAAGAATTCTAAGGGATGTTATGATTTTATCAAAGGGAAGTAATAATAAAATAAGGAATGGAGTGTGTAGAATGAATTTTGAATCAACTTTTAAACCAATGTATATAGGCAAAATGCTCGTTAAAAACAGATTAGTTGTACCGGCAATGGATTCGGCTATGTGTGAAGAAGATGGTACTATTGAAAAAATGGCTTGCGATTACTACGGAGCAAGAGCTAAAGGTGGATTTGGTATAGTCATTACAGAAATTGCAGCAGTAGACGAGAGAGCATCTGGAATGCCTGGCGAGCCAAGATTGTATTCTGATGAGTATATTCCAGGTCTTACAAAGCTAGCAAATGCAATACATACTGGTGGTGCAAAAGCAATTGTGCAATTACACCATGCGGGACGAGAAACTACTAGGGCAATGATTGGCCAAACGCCAACAGCGCCATCATCGATTCCTTCTGTTGTATATCGTGAACATGTTAATGAATATACTACGGAGCAAGTATACGAATTAATTGACTCATATATACAAGCATCTGTTCGATGTAAAAAGGCAGGCTTTGATGGAATTGAGTTCCACAGTGCTCACGGGTATATGGGATTGCAATTTATGAGTCCAAGAACAAATAAGCGAATTGATGAATTTGGTGGAGGAATTTCAGGAAGGTCTTATTTCCATAAATTAATTATTGAAGGTATTCGAAGAGAATGTGGCGAAGACTTTGCTATCATCGTAAGAATGGATTCCATTGAAGGAAGGGCAGGAGGATTAGAGGAAGAAGAATCTATTGTATTTGCTCGAATGTTAGAATCTTATGGTGTAGATGCGTTAAATATTTCTGCTGGCACTTATGCTTCTTGGGATGTAATTGTTCCTCCAACAGCTTGGCAACAAGGCTGGAACTGGCGTATTTGCAGAAGAATAAAAGAATCCGTCAATATACCAGTATTATTAGCAGGAAGATTTTCTGATCCATATGTTATAGAGCAAGCGATTGAGCGTGGAGACACGGACTTTGTATGCTTAGGACGTCAATCTATTGCAGATCCAGAGTTTCCTAATAAAATGGCTGGTGGAAATATAGAAGATATCGTACCTTGCGTAGGCTGTACTCAAAGATGTATGTCCTTTAATGATCACGATTCATTGCAAGAAGGAGATTGGGGAGTTTCTTGTATATTCAATCCTATGAGCAACAATCGTAAAGAGGTTCAATACGGCCCTGCGGAAGAACCTAAAAAAGTTATGGTGATAGGTGCGGGTGTTGCAGGTATGGAAGCAGCTTGGATTGCAGCTGAAAGGGGTCATAATGTAACTTTATACGAGAAAAATGAAGAAAATAAAACAGGCGGTCAATTCTTAATCGCTTCTTATCCTCCATATAAACAAGAATTAACTCGACCTATAAAATATTTTAAGCGTATGTGTGAAAAACATGGTGTTAAAATGGTTTACAATATGGCAGTAGATACCGCCTTTATTCAAAAGGAAAAACCAGATGTCTTAATTGTAGCCACGGGTGCAAAACCATTTAAATTAAATATTCCAGGAAATGATGCTGAAAATGTATTCCAAGCTAACGATGTATTAGTAGGAAATAAAATTCTTGCAAATAGTGCCTTAGTTATCGGTGGTGGAATGGTAGGTGTTGAAACAGCAGAGTTCTGTAAAGATTACTGTGAAAGAGTCGCTGTAGTTGAAATGCAAGAAGACATTGCTATGGATCTATACATGACCGTTCGAGATGATCTTATTAAAAGATTAAAGAAAGAAGACGTTGAAATTTACACAAATACTAAAGTTTCACGTATAGAAGGCAATACTGTATATGCAGAGCAAGATGGTAAAGAAATTGCATTAGAGGGATTCGACCATATTATTTTTGCTGTAGGCTCTAAATCAGAAGCTCAATTTGAAAATGTAGAGAGTTTGGCAAAAGAAGTCTATGTAATAGGTGATGCTAAAAAAGCAAGAAGTGCTTTACAAGCTATATTTGAAGGCGCTAGAGTAGGAATGTCTATTTAGCTATTAGCAATCAGCGGCTAAGGTAGGGTATTTCTTTGGGGTGAGGATTCTTGGCCGCGTTTTAAGGAAGACTTGAAAAAATACTAGAGTCAAATGCAAGAATTCTCTATGGATAATAGCAAAAGGATTACCTCCGTTAAGGGGTAGTCCTTTTCGGCTTATTTAAGTTATTTTTATATACGTTGACCCATAAAACTGACTATAGAACACTGATTGGAGATGGATAAAGTTTTTCTAGTAAGCACACATTTCTATACTGATTAAAAGATGCAAAAGAGTTTGGTAGTCTTTTAAATCAATTTGAAACAGTTCTTCGATTCTACTAAGTCGATAATTTAAAGTATTTCTGTGAATGTGCAGTTCTTCTGCTGATTCGTTCTTTTGAAATAGATTTTTACAATAGACCTTAAGGGTTTCGTATAGTGTCATACCCTTTTCCTCATCATATGCTTTGATCTCTTTTAAAACTGGATGAATAAAACATCTATATTCTTCATTTTGGCTTAGTTGCAAAAATAAAGGGTAGGGAGCAATGTTTTCGTAGTAGTATAGAGAAGTGTGAAAATCACCATTTACTACTTCATCTCTGTACCGAAATAAAGCTGTCAATCTGGCCTGAGTGTAATAATCACAAAGAGCGTACAAATCTTTGATAGGATAAACGGCACCACATAAAATCTTGTACTGAAAGAGATACTCTGAAATCTTTTCTGCTGTATTTTTTAAATTACAGTGGCTAGATTTATTAGTCAAAAGAATGACCAAATCATCTTTATATACAATAGGGATGGATTCAGGGTATTGGTTTAAACAATAGTTTATAGCAACAGAAGAAAAAGCCTGTTGTGATTTGCTTTGATCTAACGGAGCCACTAAAAGGAGTGAATCTTCTAGATTCATCTTCGACAATTGGGCAATAGAACGTTCTTTTACTGGATTTAATGAATGTCGATCTAATAAATCCTGTAAGAATTTTGACCTAACAGAAGGAGTTTGTCTTGTTAGATTGATTTTGATTCGCAAAGTGCTCGTTAGAAAGGACGTTGCTTCTAAATGCCATGGCTCAAATTTTTTATCCTTTAAGAATATGGCAATATGGCCGATGATTTTTACCTCATCGTACACCTCAGCAAAAATTCGAGGGCATTTTTCTACAAGGCCTTCATCTTCAAAAAAAGGCTCATATCTTGTGCCAGGTTGCCTTAAATAGGCCTCATGATATGCAGCAATAGTCTCCTCAGGTAAAACACCTTCCTCAAATAAAGTATCATAGACAAAATCTTCAATCTTTTTTGTTGGATACATAGATATTAACTCATATTTATTATCTGTAAAAACCACAGGTGCCTCAAAAATTTCGCTTGCACAGCGAATTAAAGGGAGAAAACCAGGTTTATCCATATTTACATGAAATTGTTTATAAATTTCTAACAAATTCTTTTGATAATCCAATAGAAAACTCCTTTGCTATATGATATAACAATTTTATCATATTTAAATAAAAGGTAGTACCTTTTCAATGGTAGGTATTTTTAATGTTTGTGAGGGACGGTTCAGGTCAAG
>NZ_CALNCS010000089.1 GCF_937875145.1 Alkalibaculum bacchi
TCCAACTTTGATCAGTCAGCTTATATTTGCGGTCCAATCTAAAAGCCCTATTATCTTTTCAGCCGATATGAGAATTCATAAAACTTGTAAAGCTGTTTTAGATGATGTGATGGAAATTGCAAGTTCCTGTCACTATCCTTTGGATGCAATTGGTTACATTAACCATTTTTCTCTAGAAGGTGAGCAATGGGTTTGCAATCAGACTTCTGTAAAGGTTGTAATAGATTCTCGTGAAAATTTTTTAGAACACCCTTATAAAATATTTGGCAAAGATGTTTATTACGCAACCATAGGGAATAATCCAGTCTTTATAGAAGCTACAGCTGATATTGCTGAGTGTGCAAGAGAAATTGTTGCAGGTAAATCATTCTGTTATGGGATGTTGCCGGGGGCCGAACAGTCTATAGTAGTCGAGTCATCAATTGATGTACAAGTTCAAACAGAACTTAAGAAAAATGGTTGTTACTTTCTCTCAGATAAGGAAGCAACAAGACTGATAAAAGTACTTTTTAAGGAAAATGGTCAGCCATATCGTGAGTTAATTGGAAAATCTGCAATTGAGCTTGCACGCCGTATAGATGTATTAGTACCTGAATCAACGAGTGTACTTGTAATAAAAAAGCCCTACGTTAGTAAAGAAAGTTTTTATGCCAAAGCTAAATATGGGCCTGTCCTTTCATATTATGTTGAAGAGAATTGGCGTAATGCTTGTGAAAAGTGTATTGAACTTATTTTAAGTAGTGGTTGCGGCAATGCTCTATCAATTTTTTCCAATGATCCTGAAGTTGTAAAACAATTTGTAATTAGAAAGCCTGTAGCACGAGTTTTAGTGAACGTAAGTACTGGACTTGGTAGTATTGGTTACCACTCAGATTTGCCTAAGACACTAACTATTACAGGATGGAATTTTGCTACTTCGTCTGAGCTTGGTGTAGCTTACAGCACTTTTATACGAAAGCGTCTGATTGGTATTGAAACAAGTAAAGACGCTCATGCTTTGCTTAATAGTGCTGCTCAATATGGCTCTACAGCGGCTGTAGATACAGCACAGAAAACTCTTCCTTCAGATAATGAAGATCATTTAAATGAGCCGGTTGACTGGTTCTCCAGTGTTCTAGAGACCATGAGAAATAGTCAAGAAAAGGAGTGAAAATGGATATAAAAGAGTTTGCTAAAGGACTCTCAGAAGCCACTAAAGAAATGAGTGATGAGGAACGCGCAACTGTTAAGCAGATGTTTGAAAAAGTTTCTGATCAACTTGATAAGCCTATTTGTAGTACTCCAGTATCGGAAAAAGATACAAATAAATCCTATGAGGTTCCGGAGGGCCCCACGGCGCGTCAGGTTCGCTTGAAGGATAACTTCATCAATCAAACACCGAGCATTACAACTTATCGTGCTCGTGCGGTTACCGAAGTTATGGAAGAAAATCCAGGCATGCCGCGGATTGAATTACGTGCTAAGGCATTCCGCCATTGTTGCGAAACTGCACCACTTGTAATTCAAGATGATGAGCTTATTGTTGGTGCCCCATGCGGTGCACCACGAGCTGGTGCATTCTCACCAGATATAGCATGGCGCTGGCTTCGTGATGAGCTTGATACAATTGGATCACGGCCTCAAGATCCTTTTTACATCTCAGAAGAGGATAAACAGTATTGTAAAGAAGTACTCTTCCCATTCTGGGAAGGGAAATCACAAGATGAGATTTGTGAAGATCAATATCGCGAATGTGGTGCATGGGAACTTTCTGGAGAGTCATTTGTTACTGATTGCTCCTATCATGCTATGAGTGGTGGTGGAGATTCCAACCCAGGATATGATGTCATCCTTATGAAAAAAGGCATGCTTGATATCCAGAAGGAAGCCAAACAGCATCTTTCTGAGTTGGATTATGCTAATCCGGAAGAGCTAGATAAAATATATTTTTACAAGTCTGTGATTGATACCACCGAAGGTGTCATGATATATGCAAAACGTTTAAGTGATTACGCTAAGCAAAAAGCTGATGTTGAACAGAATTCTGCACGGAAACATGAATTGGAAGATATTTCCGAGATTCTAGCTCATGTGCCTGCTCATAAGCCTCGTAGTTTCTGGGAGGCCATGCAGTCAGTATATGTTATTGAGTCTTTACTTCCCGTTGAAGAAAATCAAACTGGTATGTCTATTGGCCGTGTTGATCAATATATGTATCCATTTTATAAGGCTGATGTTGAAGCCGGGCGTCTTACACCATATCAGGCATTTGATATTGCTGGTTGTATGTTCATCAAGTTAAGCGAAATTATGTGGCTCACCTCGCGCTCGCAATCTGAATTCTTTGCCGGATATCAACCGTTCATTAATATGACGCTTGGAGGTATTACCCGTAAAGGTGAGGATGCTTGTAATGATCTCACTTACCTACTTATGGATGCAGCCCGTCATGTAAAAATATATCAGCCAACAATTGCTTGCCGTATTCATAATAAGTCGCCTGAAAAGTATCTTCGTAAAATTGTAGATTTAGTAAAAGCAGGGATGGGATTTCCTGCTTGTCACTTTGATGATACACATATAAAAATGATGCTTGCTAAGGGTGTTTCAGTTGAGGATGCACGTGACTATTGCATGATGGGTTGTGTTGAGCCTCAAAAGTCTGGGCGTTTGTATCAATGGACATCTACTTCTTATACTCAATGGCCAATCTGTATAGAGCTAACGCTTAATCATGGTGTTGATCTTTGGTATGGAAAACAAGTCGCACCTGACCTCGGTGATCTAACGCAATACAAGACTTTTGAAGAGTTTGATGCTGCTGTCAAGAAAACTATTTATTACGTCACCAAATGGACAGATGTGATGACAGTTATTTCTCAACGAGTTGCTCGAGATGTTGCTCCGAAGCCTCTTATGTCAATCATGTTTGAGGGGTGTATGGAAAAGGGGAAGGACGTTTCCTCTGGTGGCGCTATGTATAACTATGGTCCTGGAGTTGTATGGACAGGGCTTGGAACTTATACGGACTCAATGGCAGCTATAAAAAGACTAGTTTTTGATGAACATAAATATACCCTTGATCAACTAAATGAGGCACTTCGTGCTGACTTTGTAGGCTACGAGCAAATTCAACAGGATTGTATTAATGCTCCTAAGTATGGCAATGATGATGACTACGCTGACAAAATTGCGGCTGATCTTTTATACTATACCGAGCATATACATGTTCAATTTAGAACGCTGTATTCTCATATGTCCGTAGGGACTTTGTCAATATCTAACAATACACCGTTTGGTGAGATGACAGGTGCCTCAGCAAATGGTCGTAAGGCCTTCACTCCTCTTTCTGATGGAATTAGCCCTAGCCAAGGTGCTGATCATAATGGTCCCACTGCAATTATCAAATCTGTTTCTAAGCTTCCGAATGACTCAATGAATATAGGGATGGTCCATAACTTTAAGTTGATGAGTGGGATTCTTGATACTCCTGAGGGAACAAATGGTCTTATTACCTTGCTGCGAACTGCGTCAATGTTTGGTAACGGCCAAATGCAGTTTAACTATCTTGATAATGAGACATTGATCGATGCTCAAAAACATCCTGAAAAGCACCGTGATCTTGTTGTGCGTGTAGCAGGTTATAGTGCGTTCTTTAATGAACTTTGTAAGGATGTTCAAGATGAAATTATTAGTCGTACCATGCTGACCCATTTCTAATTAATTTAAAGTTTGAGCTTAATACTAATTTTGCATCTAGTCCGTTAATAAAATTGAAATTTAAAATATTGAAAGGAGGAATGATGGGCCAAGAGAAGGAAGTTCCGGAGCGTAAAGCTCGTATTTTTAACTTCCAAAAGTACAATATGTACGATGGCCCGGGCATTCGCTCCAATGCTTTTTTCAAGGGTTGCCCTCTAAGGTGTAAATGGTGCTCAAATCCTGAGAGTCAACATCAGGGGTATGAAATCATGTTTAAACAAGATAACTGCGTAAATTGTGGTGCCTGTGTTGCGGTTTGTCCTGTTCATGTACATAAGCTTCACGATAATAAGCATATAGTTGACCGCGATATTCAGTGCATTGGTTGTTGTCAATGCGAAAAAGCATGCTTATATAGCGCTTTAGGTTATGGGTGAAGATCGTAGTATAGAAGAGATTATTGAATTTTTTGACCAGGATAAGGATTTTTACCGTATGTCTGGCGGCGGCATAACTCTTACAGGAGGAGAGGCTCTAGCTCAACCTGAGGCCGCAATTGCTGTTCTTATGGAATCTAAATCCCGAGGATACAGTACTGCAATTGAAACTTGTGGTTATGCACCTTTGCAAGTGATAAAGAAAGTAGCGCAGTACGTTGATCTTTTCCTTTTTGATATTAAACAAATGGATCCTGTAAAGCATAAGTATTGGACAGGAGTCAACAACGAACAAATATTGAGCAATGTGAAGTGGCTTCTAGAGAATGGTTATAACGTTCGCGTGAGGATGCCCCTGCTCAAGGGAGTCAATAATTCTAAAGAAGAAATTGACAAGGTAATTAAATATTTTAAGCCTTATCGTTACCAAAAGAATTTTGATGGAGTTGATCTTTTACCTTACCACAAGCTTGGTGTTGGTAAGTATCAGTCTTTGGGACGCAATTATGAAATTAAAGATGACCCCTCACTTAGTGATGATGATCTTAATTGCATAGAAATGTGGATCAAAGATGCCGATTTCAATGTAAATCTCATAAGGCATTAGAGGGGAATGCAAGCAACCAAAGCGAATTAATAAAAATTATTACAAGATAATAGAGAGGAGGAGAGAAATGCATTATATAACAGAAGGTGAACTCCGTGACAGGTATGCTCATCAGCCATATAGTACTTATGAACTTCCCCCTGATGCTAAACTAACGCCAAGTGCAAAACAGTTTTTAAATGACTTTAGGATTACTTTCAACACTAATACTGAGAGTAAAAGCAGCAATATAATTGATAATCAAGCAGAACTCTCAGTAGCAAAATCTCAATATATAGATGTAGACGCGCTTCTCGTAGATACGCATTTATTGGGTTCTGAGCTAAGACTGTTTTCTAGAAATGCATTAAGTATTGATAATGTATTAGCATATAGTTGCGATGAACTCGGCAAAAGATGGGTTGGGGCCCGTGTTGTAAGCGACTTTGCTGCTGACGGGTCAAATAAAGTGATTGATCCAGCTCTTCCGGAAAACACACCACTGCCGTTACTTGATGCTAGAATTCACCCCATTTATTTTGAGGCTAGCGTGCTTTACATGAAGATAGCTAAATATATAGGCGTTTGGAAGAATGCAAAGACGCATGTCGCTAGCTCTGATTTAGAAGCAGTAAGCGCATGGATCTGTGAGGCATCAGGTATCTGTGGAAAATTGTCTGAAGCAATTAATGAATCTATTGATAAAGCAAAGGAGGCGATGTAACGCATGGTAGATCTCGACAATGCAAATGACAAGCTGCAAGAAGTACTTGACACTGTTGATCATCCAATAAAAGTTGATAAGGATGTTGAATTATTTTGTGGGTTGGATATAGGCACTGCTTTTATTGTTCTTGTTGTAGTTGATGGTTCTGGAAATCCTGTAGCGTGTAAGTATCAGTTTGCAGATGTTGTTAGAGATGGAATGGTTGTAGATTACATTGGTGCTTGCGACATCGCCAAAAATCTTAAAAGAAAGATTGAAATTGAACTTAATACAGAGCTCCAGTGTGGAGCAGTAGCGATACCCCCTGGGACTGAGATTCTTGATGGTGGAGCTGTACGTAATGTATGCGAAAGCTCTGGACTTGATTGCATAGCTGTTTTTGATGAGCCTACAGCTGCAAATTTTGTAATTGGTATAAAGAATGGCGCTGTTGTTGATATCGGTGGTGGCACTACTGGAGTTTCAGTTTTTGAAAATGGAAAGATTGTAGATTGTATAGATGAATCAACAGGGGGAACCCACTTTAGCCTTGTACTAGCTGGCGCTAAAGGTATTTCTTTTGATGATGCAGAAATCTATAAACGTGATCCTAAACATCATGCAGAGGTGCTGCCGGTTGTTGGGCCTACAATTGATAAAATATCAACAATAATTCGTAATGCCTGCAGCGGTCACGATGTACCAGAAGTTGTTTTAGTTGGGGGTACATCTGAACTTTCAGGAATCGAAGATCGCGTTCAAAAAAGTTTAGGTATTTCTGTAGTTAAACCTAATCACCCTATGTTTGTCACTCCCATGGGTATTTCGCTTGGCTGTCTGTATAAAGCACGGGAGAATTCCGATGATTGATATCAAGATCATTAAAAATCCTACGCCTGGAACAATGTTAATAATTAATCAGAGAAGCGGTGCTCATTGGGATAAGAATTTTCTGCCTAGTGCTCTTGGACTTATTCAAGGCAAGATGATCGAGATGGTTGTCGCAAGTGATATTGCTGAGAAAACTGCGGGAGTGGCTGTAACTGACGTAAGAGGTTCTTGTCCACAAAACATGGTACTCCTTGCAATTGCAGGGGAAACTTCAGAAGTGTTGGAGTGTCTCTACAAGATTAAAAGTGATAAAGGCGATATCCATGATTGCTTGTAAGCTTATCGGATCTATATGGGCAACTCGGAAATATGACGAGCTCAATGGCTCAAAACTCATGAGAGTTGAAGTGCTAACCGGAGATGATAAGGGAAAACAACTTATTTGCGTTGATACTATTAGCGCAGGTTTGGGCGATAGAGTTTTAGTTACAACTGGGGCAGCTGCTTATTTATTTATGCGTAATGAATTTAGTAAGAATGCGCCTATTGATGCCGTGATTGTAGGAATTATTGATGAAGACGTTGAGCTTTAGAGAAGGGAGGTCCAAATGAAGAGACTAATCAGTGCAAGAGATATATTGGCTGCAATGGAAAAGCATGAAGATTTAAAAGTTGATGGTAATACTATTGTCACTGCCCAAGCAGAAGATATTGCACGGGAAAATGGTGTAGTTCTTCTACGCGGACCTGAAACAAATGAATTTTTATCAACAAAGGCTGTTGCCAAAGAACCTTTGAGTTCTGAAGGGGGAGATACATTAGGCCAAAATATAGTGAGCAAGCAGCCTAGTGAATCTATCCCTCTCTCTGTTATGAACGAAAAAAAGCCATTATTTACGGCTGATCAAATCGAACATGTTGTGTCTGCAGCTGTGGATAAAGGGCTATGGACTAAAAATGATCTACAAAACTTGCTGCACAGCGAGCAAGATCTTCCTCCTATTACGGTAGGTGTTTCTGGACGGCATATCCATCTTTCTAAAGAGCACCTTTGTGAACTTTTTGGAGAGGGATATAAGCTTACGCCTATTAAAGATCTTTCTCAGCCAGGGCAGTTTGCGTCAAAGGAATGTGTGACGCTTGTTGGTCCTAAGGGTGTTATTGAGAAAGTTCGAGTACTTGGCCCAGTGCGTTCTCAAACTCAGGTTGAAGTCTTAGCAGGAGATACTTTTAAGTTAGGTATTCCTTTAGCCATTAGGCTAAGCGGGCATTTAAATGATACGCCTGGCATTACCCTTTGCGGTCCTAAAGGTACTGTTGTTTTGTCCGAAGGAGTTATTGTCGCTGCGCGTCATATACATATGACACCAGAGGATGCGAATAGGCGTGAACTTCATGATGGCCAAGTTGTTTCAATTAAATTTGGTGGGATACGTGGTGGTCGGTTAGATAATGTGGTTATAAGAGCCAATGAATCAGGAGCTCTTGATTGCCATATTGATACTGAAGAAGCAAATGCCCTCCATATTAAAAATGGATCAATAGTTGAAATAGTTAAATAAATATATTTATAAATATTTAAATATTGAAAGGAAATGGGAATGGCAAACACTACTGAGGCACTCGGGATGATTGAAACTAAAGGACTTGTTGGATCTGTTGAAGCTGCTGATGCAATGGTTAAGGCGGCAAATGTTAGGTTGATTGGTAAAGAGCGGGTTGGCGGTGGCCTGGTTACAGTCTTCGTGCGTGGTGATGTTGGAGCTGTGAAAGCTGCTACCGATGCTGGTGCAGCTGCTGCTCAACGTGTGGGTGAGCTTATCTCCGTTCACGTTATACCTCGTCCTGATGGGATGGTCGAGTCGATTCTTCCACAAGCAGAATAATTTTACGATACTGCAGGTAAATCTTTTATTTAATAAATATTGAAAGGAAATGGGAATGGCAAATACTACTGAGGCACTCGGGATGATTGAAACTAA
>NZ_CALNCS010000090.1 GCF_937875145.1 Alkalibaculum bacchi
TATGCACAAGCCGAATTCGGATATAATCTTGGAATTTCTGTTGCAACACATACGGGCAATGTGATGACAGATATGCACCATAGAGATATAGGTGGTTTAGGCGCTGCTTTAACTGATAATAGAGTTGACTGTGAAGTCATATGTGATGGTCTTCATATTTGCAACCAAATGCTTAGTATATTTTTCAAGCTAAAAGATGTCTCTAAATTTATGATGATAAGTGATTGTACTGCATTATCAGGTGCTCCTGTTGGTATCTATAAGAGCGATACGAAAGATACAGTACTGAATGTAACAAAAGAGGGTTTCGTTTTAACAGATACCGGAAGACTAATGGGATCAAGTAAGCCGGTACTTTTTGGAATAAGAAACCTAGTTGAAAATGTAGGGATATCACTTGAGACCTGTCTTGAGATGGCATGCCTTAATCCGGCAAAAAAATATGGTTTTGCTAGTAAAAAAGGATCAATAAGTGTTGGAAAAGACGCGGATTTTGTTGTTATAACCGATGACTGGCAAGTTCAAGATACGTTTGTTCAAGGTGAAAGAGTTTTTGATAAGGACGAAGATGGAGATCTGTTCAATGCAGAATTCATCAAGGAGCGAAAGGATTGAGCAAAAAACTTATAATATCAGCCGATGATTTTGTATTTTTAGAGGCATATACTCTAGGAGCTATTCATGGGTGTGTAAATGGTGTAGTAACAGTACTATCTCTGATGTCAAATATGGATGCAGCAGAATTTGCTGTGACAATGAAAAATAATGTATGCCTGAATATTGGAATGGCTCTACATGTAAATTTTGTTCAAGGCAGGTCCATATGTGACCCGGGTCAGATTCCGTCGCTGGTTGATTCTAATGGTTTTTTTATAGAAGCTATCAGTGGAAAAGTGATGTTTTTGGTACTGAAAAATGCAAAGGTGATGTATACCCACTTTTTTGATGATATTAAAAGGGAAGCAAAAGCTCAAATGGAGCATTTTAAAGAGCTTACAGGATATTATCCAATCCATATGGAGGGTCACAGTGCTATGACAACTCCTATGCTTCAAGCATTCGAGGAGCTTAGTGAGGAGTATGGAATTCATTACAATGAAAAAATACCATTTAGAGGTATGGGGCTATATTCTTATGCGGAAGCTAAAAGTCCGTTTCTAATGAAGATCCTTGAAAGAGGTAGCTCGCCAGGCGATTGGGAAAAGGATGCATTTAAGGTGCTGAATGCCCCTACGAAATTGCAATTTTGCATTTTCATCCTAATTATTTAGACCAATATCTTCTTGATAATACTTCTCTTACACTTCCAAGGTGTCGTGATCTTGAGACACTCTGTGATTTACGCGTGCGATCGTGGATACAACATAATGGCATAGAGCTAGTAAATTATTCAGCAGTATATCAATGATATTAATAATTAGGTAGATTCTCATAAAGAAGAACTGGAATAGGAATGCGGCAGGATATTACACAATTGCTTGAAGAAGAAAAACTTCGGTTATCTCGAAGGATGAAATACAACCTTGAACAGGCACTCTCTCTTTTCCCTTATGAATTCTCAGTAGATTTTGTTTCAAATGGCAAAATGATTGTTTATCTACCAAATAAAATTATTAGATCACAATTGCAAGGAGTAATTGTGATTGGGGAATGTGGTATTTCAGTTTTTGGGAAAATCCTTAATCGGTCTGTCAGTAGATTTGATTCTTGGACTAGCGTAGTTAGCGTGGACGTAAAGAGCTTGCCTTTTACGGGAGTATTTATTGATTATCGGATTAAAGATGGACACCGAATAATTTTTCAAGAAACTTATAGAGGTAAAAAATCGTTTCAACAACTTAAAAGACTAGAGACAACCTGTGCGAAATATTTATCAAAGTCCAATAATTCATCGGTTGCTTAACATAATATATTTTTGATTTTATATAATATTTACATATTTTAAAGAATGCAGTAGTCTCAGGTGAGTTGGCCATAACTAGTCTGTCAAGGCCTAAGTTCTAGGCTTGTAGGAGCTTGCCTGCCAGTTTGTGGAGCATGTAGTAAGCGAAGTGAAAAGTGTCGAGGCAGACATGGTTTGAAAAGACATTGGTCCTGAGCAGATAGGGCACCATAATTGAGTGCTCAATATTTATGCTGAGGCGTTCAACCTATAGGATCCAAGGGCAAGATGCGGTTGTTTTCCTCAGGTGAGGTAATGAAGTTCTTCTTTAGGATTGATCGCGCACTTGTGGTTGGCTTAGTTAAAAGCTATATCACAGTGAAGTCTTCACCAGAAAGGTCGAAGGGATATCTATCCAAGACAGTTGGCATAGGCGGACTCAACAAAGGTACCCAGTCTGTGTTGCCCTTAATGCTAAGGTGGCTGATCTCAAATGATACCTATTTAGTGAGGGTAAAGATTTTTTTTCTATCTATAGATTTAGCAGACGAATAGTGGATAGCGTCATAACAAAGATTGAACTATCTTGATAGTCGTTATGGTAGTGATGTGACAGGCGCTTTTGAGATGCCGGGTTGGTTTCCCCTCCAAATCCCGTGATGATGTGCCCTAGGGCATGGGTTGCGAGGTTTGCTTTGTCAGAGACGACGAGGAAGGCATACTAGCTCAAACTTGTATTTAGTCAAGTCTGACTTTCGGATTGGGGCATGTTACCGAAAATCTGTACCAACTGACACAGACGGAGGTACTGGATATATTCCCTTGAAGAGAAAAAATGAGCAATCGAGTTGTATATCAGATACGACCAAGAACCGTGCTGCCGTAATTAATGAAACCGGATGTCCCTGTAGGGTCCAGCTCCTTGCTTGGTATCAGGATTACAGAAAAAACGATACTAAACTCAGTAAGGATAGATATCAGCGCTATAGCGACGAGCAGAAGTGCACTGCCGTCGATCACTACCTCGCACACGGTCGCTGCAATGCCCGAACGAAAAGGGCTCTCGGGTATCC
>NZ_CALNCS010000091.1 GCF_937875145.1 Alkalibaculum bacchi
AACAACAAAAGCTCCTGATATTCCTAGTACAACTAATATAAATATAAATGTGAGGAATTTTCTTAGGAAACTTCCTTTTTTCTTTTTCTTTCGTTTTTTAGCCATATGTATTCTCCTTCAATAATAATTTTTACATGATTTTATAAAGCAATTTTTACTTGTGTAGATGAGTTGTGTGGCGAAAGATGTCGTTTAAACACTTATTTATTATAACATGATTTTCCTTAAGAGAATATTGAATTTGTAATGAGGATATAGAATTCCTGTAAAATAAAAATGATAAATATATGAAATATGTTAAAATGAATTAACTACATCATAAATAGCAAATAAATTGTGGTAAAATGTTTTTAGAAACATATTGAATAGTTTATCAGAGTATTTAATAAAGTGTATAAATTACAGATAGGTGGAGGCAGTAATTATGATCTTGGTTACAGGTGGTGCAGGGTATATAGGGAGTCATACCTGTGTTGAATTATTAAATGAGGGTTACGATATTGTGGTTGTGGACAACCTTTCTAATAGCAAGACAGAATCCCTTAAACGAGTGGAAGAATTGACAGGTAAGTCTATAAAATTTTACGAGGTAGATGTTTTAGATAAAGAAGGGCTTGAAAAGGTTTTTAGTGAAAATGATATAGAAGCTGTTATTCATTTTGCTGGATTGAAGGCTGTAGGAGAGTCTGTTCAGATCCCTCTAAAGTACTACCACAATAATATTACAAGTACTTTTATTCTTTGCGAAGTGATGGAGAAGCATAATGTGAAGAAATTGGTGTTTAGCTCTTCTGCTACGGTTTACGGTGTGCCTGAGAGTGTACCTATTTCAGAAGATTTTCCCCTTAGTACGACGAATCCGTATGGAAGTACGAAACTCATGATTGAACAGATTTTAAGAGATCTATATACTTCTGATAAAGAATGGAGTATTTCTCTTCTTCGCTATTTTAATCCTATAGGAGCTCATGAGAGTGGAAGAATAGGGGAAGATCCTAATGGAATACCGAATAATTTAATGCCTTTTATTACCCAAGTGGCTATAGGCAAGAGGGAAAAATTAAGCGTCTTTGGCAATGATTACGATACGCATGATGGAACTGGTGTCAGAGATTATATTCACGTAGTAGACTTAGCAAAAGGGCATCTAAAGGCTCTTCAAAAGATAAAAGACACTACTGGTATAGATGCTTTTAATTTAGGAACAGGCACAGGATACAGTGTGCTAGATATTGTAAAGAACTTTGAAAAGGCTAATAATATAAAAATCTCTTATGAAATTGCAGCAAGACGAGCTGGAGACATTGCTCAGTGCTATGCAGACCCTACAAAAGCGAAAGAGAAACTAGGCTGGATTGCAGAGAAGGGTATTGAGGATATGTGCAGAGATTCTTGGAATTGGCAACAAAATAATCCTCAGGGCTATGCGTGATTTTTCATGGCTCTTTCTTAAGAGGGTAATGTAATTTTTATAAATAGCTGAAAGGAACCAAAGAAAATGAAATTAAGTTTAATTATTCCTTGTTATAACGAAGAGGAATCCATCGAATTAATGTATAAAGAACTGACAGAAGTTGCCAAAGTATTAAAGGATTATACAATAGAATTTTTATTTATAGATGATGGTAGTAAAGACCGCACCTTACCCAAAATTGAAGCTCTTTCAAAAGAGGATGGGCGTGTCAAATATGTGTCCTTCTCTAGAAACTTTGGTAAAGAAGCTGCTATTTTAGCAGGGTTTAAATTATCTCAAGGAGATTATATTGGATTACTAGATGCAGATTTGCAGCATCCACCTAAAGAAATTATTCCCATGATTGCTTCATTAGAAGAGGGATACGATATAGCTGCTGCTAGACGGATTGACCGAAAGGGTGAAAAAAAGGCCTACAGTTGGTTTGCCAGAAAGTTTTATAAAATCATTAATTTTGTATCTCAGGTAGAGATTCAAGAAGGAGCCCAAGATTTTAGGGTTATGAAAAGAAAGGTTGCCCATGCCATTATTAATATGCCTGAGTACCATAGATTTTCTAAAGGTATATTTAGTTGGGTGGGATTTAAGACAAAATGGTTTGAGCATGAAAATGTAGAGCGAGTGGCTGGAATGACCAAGTGGTCTTTTTCGAAGTCTCTTCATTATGCAATAGATGGTATTGTATCTTTTTCAGCTATGCCCTTACATTTATCACTAATTGTAGGAACCATTATCTCTATGTCTGGTTTTGCATATGCCTTGTATATCGTACTAAGGACCTTACTATACGGTTCGGATTTGCCTGGTTTTCCAACATTGGTTTCCATATTACTTATTATGAGTGGCCTTATCTTATTGTCATTAGGCATTGTAGGGGAGTATATCGCCAAGATTTATACGGAAATCAAACATAGACCAGTTTATATTATTGATGAAACAAATATTATACCAGATAACTTTGAAGTAGATGGAGATGAAGATGTTAAATAAAATTTGGCTAAAAGTAAAGCCTTTGTTGGAAAAGGAATTTGTTCGTTTTTTACTTGTTGGAGGCATTAACACCCTTATAGGATACAGTGTTACCTTATTTTTGTTTTACCTATTAAAATTTGATTATAAGTTGTCTCAGGTATTAAATTTTATTATATGTTTTCCCATAGCCTATACCCTACAGGCAAAGTACGCTTTTCAAACAAAATGGTCTATGAAAAGATTACTTGTGTACCCTATATCTTCATTGCCAAATTTTATCCTACAATTTATTACATTGGTTTTATGTGTAGAAATGTTTAATATACCAGAATATATAGCTTATCTCATATCCTATATTGTTCCTATACCTATTATGTTTGTTGTTGTGAGATTTTTAGTGAAAGAAAAGGATAAAGACGAGGTAAAGGATATAAAAAAGTCATCTTATGCAGAGAGTTTTTTATCCTACTGCCTTATCTACAGTGTTTTCTTTTCGATTATCTTTTACTTTGGCTTTAAAGATTTTTTACTGGAAGGCAATGGGTCTTTGATTTGGTATTTTGATGGTGTCCTTCAGCACTTTCCATTTTTATACGATTTAAGTGAGTGGTTTAAATCATTAGCTACAAATTTATCTGATATTCCTATGTGGACTTGGGAAATGGGATTTGGTGCAGATATTGTTCAGTCCTACTCTTACTATACTTTAGGAGATCCTTTTAGCCTTTTAGCTGCAGCATTATTTCCACTTAATCAGGTGGAATTTGCTTATAATATAATGGCGATATTTAGAATTTATCTTGTAGGTATTAGTTTGCTTGCCTACTGTAAGTATAAAAATGTAAAACTCCTTCCTAGCCTTACAGGAAGCTTAATTATGGCCTTTTCTACCCATATTCTATTTTGGGGTATTCGCCATCCCTTTTTTACGAACGGTGCTATTTTATTGCCCCTACTATTTATAAGCATAGAAGAGATCTTTAAGAAAAAGAAACCTTATTTATTTATTCTTTTAATTGCCATTAGTGCAATGAATAATTTTTATTTCTTCTACATGAATTCCCTAGCTATTTTTATTTACGCTGTGGTTCGATTCTTTTTTTATGTGAAAGAAGATAGGGGAAAAGTTTTTTTGCAGCTCTTTTTAAAAGTAGTAGGATTTTATTTGCTGGGCTTATCTATTGCTGCCATTATATTTATACCATCTACCTATGGATTTTTAAATACCTTTCGAGCAGGTGGGGCTTCTCTGCCAATAGGGTTGTTTGATATAGACACCTATAAGGATACTTTTACTAGACTTATTAGTTTTGACTTTAAAAATGGAATTTCTCGAATTACGGTAGCTAGTATTGCCTTGCCTTGTATGTTGATTTTTCTCACATATAGGGATAAAAAGATTTTTTCCTATAAATTATTGCTAGGAGTTTTTTCTTTATTTTTATGTATTCCATTCATTTATTCTGTATTTAATGGTTTTAGCTCACCCAATAATCGATGGGTCTATATTTATTTGATTATTGTGTCCTTTGTTGTGGCCTACACCTTAAATCATAAAGACAAAATAACAAAAAGAGGATTTATTTTATCCATAGTTGGAAGCTTACTTTACTTTGCCCTCCTTCATACAAATTTTGATTTGATGAAAACAAGAGCTGTTTTATTGCCTATTGTATGTATTATTGCTTTCTATTGTATTCTCTATGTACATTATAGAGTCCGAGTAAAATCACATAGGGAATTGAAAGGTAATCATTGGGCAAATGTGCTAGTAGATGTAATCTTGCTTCTGATCGTTACCATAAACCTAATTAGCAATACAAAACTCTTAATGCTAGATCGTTACTATGGAAGTGAGTTTGGTGAACGCAATGCAGCACAAGAAGCATACTCAAAAGATCAAACAGCATCCTTTGCTAAAATACATGATGATGATTTTTATAGAGTAGATTATCACGATACTAGGAACAATCAATCCTTAATTCACAACTTTAAGGGTACTCATGTTTATAATTCTATTATTGATAAAGATGTTATTGAGCTTTTTGAATTTAATAATGTAAGAACCAACTTATCTTCCTCTGCATATATGGGATTAGATAATATTAGCTCACTAGAAGCTTTATTAGGTGTAAAGTACTATATATCTGAAAAAGAAGATTCGCCTTTTGTGCCTTATGGCTTTACACCTATTCATAAGGATGAAAAAGCCGTCATTTATGAAAATAAGCATCACCTAGCTCTAGGATTTGTTTACTATGATTATATAGCTAAAGATAAACTTAAAAGCTTATTTCCACTTGATCGCCTTTATGCAATGCTTGACGGAGTAGTACTTGAAGAAGCTGTAAAGGGTATAGATGAAAGTACCATACAAAGATATAGTGAAGCTATAGATTATGAGATACTAGATAAAGATGGTGTTAAAGTAAAAGATCATAAGTTTATTGTCTCAAAGAAAAACGGGAAAATGACCATAAGGGTAAAGAATACACAAAATAAAGAAGTTTATTTATCGATAGACAGGATTTTTTATAAAAATCCCAATAAAGATTTTAAGGTATCTGTAAAAGTAAAGGACATGAAGAAGACAATAGAAACAAGAAATGTACAAAGTCCCTATTATGTAGATAACCGTGACTATCTTTATCATATAGGCTATACAGATGAAGACTTTATGGATATTACATTAAGCTTTTCTTTAAAGGGAGAGTATGACTTTAAAGACTTGAATTTTTCTGCTATGCCTATGGAAAAGTATGAAGATCAAATAAATGAGCTAAAAAGAACTGTATTAGAAGATATAGAGTATGGCAATAATTTTGTGAAGGGAAATGTCCATTTAGAAGACAAGGGGATTTTATATTTGTCTATCCCTTATACACCTGGATGGGAAGCCTATGATAATGGCAAGAAAATTTCTACTTTTAAGGCCAATACTGCTTTTACAGGTCTATTGCTAGAAGAGGGAAGCCATGAAATTTATTTACAATACAAAACACCACTATTAACCCCATCTATTTTTATTAGTGTAGCTGGAGCGTGTGTATTCGCTTATCTTATTTACTACAATAGAAAGAAAAAAGCCTAAGAAAGTTAAGAAGTGTAGAAGAATTTAGGATAGAGGAATAAATATGCAGAATTTGTCGAGTATGGACAATTAGTCTTTGTAATGGTATAATACCATATGTCAAAAAATTAAGAATATGGTAATGAATAAATGAAAATAAAATAACTTTAGGTGATATATATGAAACGAGTCATAACGTATGGAACTTTTGATTTATTGCATGTAGGGCACATTAATCTTTTAAGAAGAGCAAAAGAATTAGGGGATTATTTAATTGTTGCAATATCAGATGATGAATTTAATGCCATGAAGGGCAAAGAAGCCTACTATACTTTTGAAGCAAGAAAAACAATTTTAGAAGCAATACGATATGTAGACTTAGTGATTCCTGAAAAAAACTGGGAACAAAAGACTCAAGATGTTCAAAAATACGAGATAGATGTTTTTGTCATGGGTGATGATTGGACAGGTAAATTTGATTTTGTAAAAGAGTATTGCGATGTAGTCTATTTGCCACGAACGGAAGGGATTTCCACTACAAAAATCAAAGACGATTTAAAAGATGAACTAAATAAATAAAAATATAGGGATGCATTTTTGCATCTCATTTTTTTGAATAGGGAAGTCCTACTTTATTAAGCTTTATCCCTAGCTAGGAATTATTCATTTTACTATGGGGAAATAAAAGGAGATTATATTACTTATGAAAAGTAGAGAGTTACAAGATTTTGATAAGGCTACTTTGCAAACAAAGTTTCAATTATCAAGTATTATCTTTGATCAAACAAATGGCAATATTGCAGAGTTTATTAGTAAAAAATCTGTCATTAAAGAGACAACTGGTTTACACGTAGATGATCAAGAAATAGATACATATTCTCTTGTTCACGATTTATATTATGAACAAAACAAGTATTCTGATGAATGTATTTCTTTTATAAAAGAATACATCAATCATTTATCCTACGAGACTTTTATCAAAGACAATGATTTAAAGCGTGAGGACTTACTGTTAAAATCACAAGAACAAGCTCTTTTTAATGAGAGTCTATTAAATGGTGCCAGCTATGAAATAACTTCTGATAAAATTATTATTTCTTTAAAAAAAGACCTTTCATTAGAGAAAGCTTCTATCTTATTATTTGCTAGAGGCGAATCTTTACTCTATGAGGTAGAACTAGTAGGTCATAAGATACTATGTGATTTGCTATTGTGTCTTAGTACAACAAAGTACAAGCTCTTTTTAGTAAGCAACAGTCAAATTTATGACTTTCACTATGATGATCCTGAGATTCTATCCTTGCGTCCGTTTAGCATAAGCAATAGAAGGGTTTTTCAGCTTTCATACGAAAATAAAGGCTTGTATGTATCGTCAAATCGACTAAAAAGTTGTGTTAGCATTGATGATGTTACCGTAGAAGAGGATAAAATGACCCTTCTTGCAAAAATAAATGAAGAAGTTAGCCCCAATGAGTGCTCTGTCATTTTTAAGGGTAGGAAAAACAACAAAGTGCAAAAGATAGAGGCTCAGATACTAGAGGGGGGATTTATTCAAGCCCAGGTACCTGTTGAGGAGTTTCTAGATGAGCGATTTACAGACATTTATGTACAAATGGAATTTGAAACTACTGAAATACTGTGTGTCTTATCGAAGAAGGAGTCTTATTTTGAAAAAAAGTCTACTATTCTTGGGAAAGATGTTAATATTCAGACTACAAAAGCAGGAAAAATTGTTCTTGAAGTGATTAAAGAGAAATCTTGGATTACTAAAAGAATCAATAGCATTCGATATAACTTAATAAGATTGATGATTAAAAAGCTAAAAAGAAATAAGAAAAAAATTGTTTTTGAAAGTTTTGGTGGAAGGCAATATAGTGATCACCCTAGAGCCATATACGAGTATATTCTTAAAAATTATCCTCATATGAAAGGTGTATGGAGTATAGAAAGAGATGCTGTTAAAACTTTTAAAGAAAATAAAGTTCCCTATATAAAAAGATTTTCCTTAAAATGGTTTTATAAGATGGTCACATCTAAATACTGGGTGTCTAATACGAGATTTCCTCTTTGGGTAGAAAAACCTAAAGATACGGTTTATCTACAAACATGGCATGGAACGCCTCTAAAAAGATTAGGCATAGATATTGCTGAAGTCCATATGCCAAGTACAAATACATTTAATTATAATCGAAACTTTTATCGGGAATCTAGAAATTGGGACTATCTCGTGTCACCAAATCCCTTCTGTACCAATATTTTTTCACGAGCATTTAGCATAGCAAGTGAGAAAATTCTAGAAAGTGGTTCACCTAGAAATGACTTTTTAGTGCAGAATAAGGATAATATGGATACAATCAATGAAATAAAGAAAAAATACAATATTCCACTAGACAAAAAGGTGATATTATATGCCCCAACTTGGCGAGATGATCAGTATTTTGAAAAATCTAAATACAAGTTTACAAATCCTATAGATTTAGATAAGCTAAAGAATACCTTTTCTGATGAGTACGTGATCATTTTTAGAATGCATTATTTAGTTGCAGATAGCATTGATTTAACTGGATATGAAGGCTTTGCCTACAGTATTCCAACAGGAGATATTGCCCACTTGTATCTCATATCCGACGTGCTCATTACAGATTACTCTTCTGTTTATTTTGACTATGCTGTATTAAAAAGACCAATGATATTTTTTATGTACGATCTTGAAGATTATAGGGACCGACTACGTGGTTTTTATCTAGATGTGGAGACAAGCATGCCTGGACCTATTGTCCAAACAAATGATCAATTGATCTATGAATTGAAAAATGTACGTGGAACAGACCAACGATTAGAAAAATTTATAGAATCATTTTGTAAGCTAGAAGATGGAAATGCAACGAAAAGAATCTGTGATTTCATCTTTAAAGATAATGAAACAGGTGATTAATCATGGAAAAATTAAAGCATGTAATAGCAAAAAATAAAATTTTACGTAAGATTGCTATTACCCTTCTGAAGGTTTTTCGCAGCCTTACCTATAATATTCTCTTTAGAATATTGCCGGTCAATGACAAGTTGATTTTGTTTTGTAGCCATAAAGGTCAGGGTTTTTCATGCAATCCTAAGGCATTGTACAATGAAATGAAATATGATGAGAGATATAAGGACTTTACATTCGTATGGGCATTCAATAATCTAAAGGACAATCATATTGATGGAGCTATAAACGTAAAATATAACAGCGTACACTATTTTTACTATTTAGCTATTTCTAAGTACTGGTTCTTTAATGCAAAAATGCCTGTTTACTATAGGAAGAAAAGCAAGCAAGTATATTTGCAAACTTGGCATGGTACGCCTCTTAAGAGGTTGGCTGCAGATATAGAGCCAGGGGATGCTACCACTTTTTATCGAAGTGAAATGAGTTGGAGCGATATGGTAAAAAGCTATATGAAAGATTCTCAAAAGTATGATTATATGATCTCAGCTAATGGGTTTTCATCTCAAGTTTTTACGAGTGCCTTTCGTTTGCAGTCTGGTGTTATTATTGAGACGGGATACCCAAGAAATGATATTTTAGTAAATAGAAGCGAAGAATATGTAGAAGAATTAAAAGACCAGTATAATATAGCAAAGAATAAAAAAGTGATTTTATATGCGCCTACGTGGAGAGATAATACATATGACACAAAGGGCTATATTTTTGAGCTGAAGGTAGATTTTAATAAGTGGCGTGAAGCACTAGGTGATGAATACGTGGTCGTTTATAAACCTCATTATCTTATATACAATACAAAGAACAAAGAGTTGCCGGCAGATTTTGTTTATGATGCAAGTCATTGTCAGGACATCAACGATTTATACCTTATGAGCGATATCATGGTGACAGATTATTCTAGTGTGTTTTTTGATTATGGTGTCTTAAGACGACCTGTCTTATTTTATATGTACGATTTAGAAGAATACCGAGATCAATTGAGGGGATTTTATCTAGATATTTATAAAGACTTGCCAGGTCCCATACTAGAAAAAGAAGAAGAGTTATTAGATCAGATTATTGGTATTGATCAGGTTCAGGAAGAGTATGCTAATCGGATGAATACATTTTACCAGAATTATTGTCAGTGGAATGATGGGAAATCGAGTAAAAAGGTATTAGATATTATATTTAGACAAGATAAATGAGGTTAAGATATGGAAAAGATAATAGCTTTATTGGTAGTGAAACTAGCTTCTTTACTTACCCGTTTCATTCCAATAAATAAAAAGAAGATCGTCTTTATTTCTTATTTTGAGACACATCTTACGGGAAATTTTAAATTAATAAGTGATGAATTAAAAAAAAGGAATAAAGGCTATAAAATAGTCCATCTCATTCGAAAGTTTGATAATACCCTCTTTGGAAAATTCATATACTTACTAAATTTTATCATGCAAACATATCATATTAATACCTCCTCTGTGGTTTTATTAGATGGGAACAATTTTCCTGTATGCAATATAAAAAAGAAAGAGGATACGAAAATCATTCAAATCTGGCATGCTTGTGGAGCAATAAAGAAATTTGGTTCTGATATTAGCAGAAGATTTAAAATTAGAAACTACGATTATGTATATGTTGCAGGCGAAGAATTTCAAAAGACTTTCTCGACAGCCTTTAATATGGAGAAGGATAAAATCTTAAAACTTGGCGTAGCAAAGACAGATATACTATACAATAAAGATACGATGAAAAAATACCGTCAACAAATGTACAAAAGATACCCGCAAATAAAGGGGAAAAAGGTCTTGTTATACGCCCCTACTTTTAGGGGAGACGGGGTTTTTGATAAGAAATACGTTCAATTGGACTTGCCTTATATCTACCGAGAGCTAGAGGAAGACTATGTTTTATTGTACAAGATGCACCCCTTTTTACACGATATTAGTTTGGGACACGAAAATAACGAAAGCATTATCAATGTGAATCATTTAGATATATATGAGCTATTTTCCGTAAGCGATATTTTAGTGTCGGATTATTCGGCAGTAATATTTGATTTTTCAATATTAGAAAAACCAATTATATTTTACGCACCAGACTTAGAAGAATACAAAGCCAAAAGAGGATTGTACTACGACTATGAAGAACTAGCGCCAAGCCCCATTTGCTATACGAAAGAAGACATGGTTCGAGTGATTACAAACGAAGAGTACCACGCAGAAAAGGTAAGGCAAATGAAAGAGCGGTTTTTTGATTATCAAGATGGTCAGTCAACAGAGCGGGTTGTAAATGAGATCGAAAGGGTACTGCAAAGTAGTCAATAAAACTTTTTCTTTTAGACAAATTCCTGACTTTTTTTTACATTGGACATGTTATGATATACAAAAACAGGAAGAAGTTGGGGTACAAATGAAGAAAGGTTCACGAAAAAATTTTATATTTATGTCTTTGTTAGAAATTATATCCTTAGCTATTTCTTTTTCTTTCAGTCTCATCTTAGTGGATATATGGTATGTAGGCAATTTAATGCAGTTTTTATACGGGGCGCTTGCCGTAGTTTTGATGTCCAAGCTGTCTGTAATTTTGATTTTCTTTAAAATCTATGCTCAAAGTAAACAGCTCAATAAAATTCTTGCTATTGTTGCTATTTATAATCTTTTTAGCTTTATCTGCTTGTACTTGATAAATGTTGAATGTTTATATGAAATTTGCACCATTAATTTATTAGTGGACGTGCTATTTATTGGGATAAATAGAACCCTAGAAAGAAAAGCTCAAGAGAAGCGTGATGCAGCAAGGGTCTCTGTCATGTCGCCAAATAAAAGGAAAGCTCTTTCAAATTTAGGTAAAAAAGAAATAAGTTATCATACACCGACGCCTCTAATTATTGTGAAAGATTTAAAGATGAAGGAACTTAAACAAATAAAAAACTTTGCTCCTAATGGTATCATATTAAATATTAGCCTTCAGGATGAAGATTTAGTTTATATAGATGATTTGCAAGATAAGATTAATGAGATTGCATTTGACTCTATTGTGGTCTACACTAAGAATTTTTATAGACTAGAATTTTTAGATATTTTTGAAATAACTAAAGACATTCCCTTTTCAATAGAGTTATTAGATGAAAACTATTTACTTACTGAATTAACGAATATAGAAGATATTATAAAGTTCTTCCCATTAAATATAGAAAGCAGCGGAAACTTTACAGATGAAAATGTGCTACTCCTTTATACAGGAGATATATGTGAGGGATTATGCGAGCAAATAATAGAAAAAGGTGCAAAAGGCATTACCGTAGTAGACTATGAAGCAAATCTATTGCATTTACACGAAAGGTATATGGACCATAATGAAATTGTCTTGATCTCTGCAGAACCAGAAGGTGTAGTAGAACAAGAAGTATTTGAAGGGCATCAACGAATTGTTTATGGTTTGCCTATTGACGATATCGAAAAATGTGAGAATGATATTAAATCGTGTATTGAACGAAATATTGTTTACACCAAGAAAATTCTACAAAGTATACCCGAGTCTGTTAAGACCTTTACATTTGTATCTTCGTCTTTAGCAGAAAAACCAAAATCGATCATGGGTAATTGCTATGGAAATGTAGAGTCTTTAGTTCGGTCGAGAGATAAATATATGGAGACTTGTTATCACGTTGTCCGATTGCCCAATTTTTTAAAGAGGGACAATCCTTTTATAAGAGAATTACGGCAATATCCCTTTAATAAAGTAGTCGAGGCTAATCCCAAGGATATTTTTATCCATTTGTATGATAAAGAAGAAGCGGTTAGGATTTTATTGAGTTGTATACAAAAGAAGGAGTCGGTGGCGGTCTATCTAGGTCATCAGATATTTTTACCCAATTTTATAAGCGAAATGAACTACAGAGGGCTACTGGAAGAAAAAATTCATGTGACATTTACAAAAGGAGCTTATCCACTCAAATTGTACATGGATCATCAAGCTTTAGGGTACATATCTTCTGATAGGCTAGATTCCTATGTATATGAATTGCCGGAAGTGAAGGTAGACTATTATTTAGCTTTAAAAGTTGTGGATATAATAGAAGCAAAACTCCAAATGGGTTTATTAGAAGAATGTAGGAAGTATTTAAAACAACTTACTGATGAAAAGTTGTATATATATAGTGCGTATAGTTCTTAGAGGAGTAGGTTATACCTACTCCTCTAAAGCTCGTTCGACCATAGCTCGAATTTGAGCCAGATCTCCTTTTTTAATGATGATTTCAGAATATTTGTCCTTCAGTTTTACCTCGTCATCACCCAGTTCAGGTGAATCGAATAGGACATGATAAAGTTGCTTGTCGTATTCTCTCTGTCTTTGTTCAAGTATCCTTATTTGTTTGTCTATGTAGAGTTCTTTTTCTTCTAAGGTTTTTATTTGCCTTAAGATTCCTTCGGAAATTTGTTCTAAATTTTGAAATACTGAATCATTCTCTTGTGTATTGAAAGCTCCGTTTTCGTTGTATTCCTTATTAGAGTGAGAAATGGAAGCACTTTTTTGAAGGGCTTCTGCTATTTCTTGTTGTTTTTTTGATAAATCTAATTCTTTATCTTTAATCATTGTTTCAAGAAAAGATAATTCTTCTTCTTTGTCGATAATTTTATTTTTTAGAGATTCTAAGTCTTGCTTCATGCCCATGAATTGATTGATGTCGTTGATTTCTTCATCTTTTTGTCTATTTGATGATATTTTGTTTATCACTGCAATCAAGATGAAAATTAGCACAAAATCTATTGCAGCATTTACTCCATAAGGTATATAGGATTCGATAGAGAAACCAAGATAAAAAATCAATAGTAAAATAGCTGCTATATTACTTGCTAGGATGCCTAGTATTGTGCGTATATAACTGTAACGCTGTTTTTTAGTGAATATAAATAGGGATAAAACCAATACTTTGATTCCTATTAAATAATACATATTTGAGCTTATTTGAGTTATATATGTAGAATTTAATAGAACGAGCTGGTTTATAATAGAGCTGCTAAAATAAGAAAGAGAGATCATCAATCCACTAAAAAACCATAATAACAATAATTTCCAAAATGTTTTCATCAAACACCTCCGTATGCATAAAAGCATTTTTATTATACCATAAATTGATAGGTAGTTATTAGTCTAATTATATTTTTGATGAGTCGCTTGAGCGGTTGGATGGGAGAAGAAGGATTCCTACGAATAAACTAGTAAAACTGCGTGTTACTTTTATACACAAATGTACGATATCTCACCTATAGGCAAGCTTGATTTGTGCTTGTAGGATTTTTAAAATAAATTCCTGTGTTTAGAGTGTACAATAAGGGTAAGATAATATGTATAATACACAAGAATAGGGCGGTAGTGGATGAAATTAGATAGATCTTTTTATACTAGAGATACATTAGAAGTGGCGCAGAATCTTTTAGGGAAGGTTCTTGTTTGTAGTGATATTAAAGTGAGAATAAGAGAAGTAGAAGCTTATATTGGGGCGATAGACAAGGCGGCTCATTGCTATGGACAACGGCGTACTAAAAGGACTGAGGTCATGTTTTATGAGGGGGGGCATGTGTATGTGTACATGATTTATGGCATGTACTATTGCCTGAATATTGTGACAGGGAATGCTGACGAAGGGTCGGGGGTTTTGTTGAGAGGTGTAGAACCTGTAGAAAATATAGATGCGATGTTTGTCAATCGGTACGGAATTTCCCGGGAAATTGCCAGTAAGTATCAAATTAAGAATTTATGTAATGGACCAGGAAAGCTTACTAAAGCTTTAAATATTACAAAAGAAGATAATGGAAGATCGCTTTTAGGGGCGGATTTGTATTTAGAAGATGATGACTTTGTTGTAAAAGAAATTCAAAAGGGGAAGAGAATCAATATTGATTATGCAGAGGAAGCTGTAGACTTTGAGTGGAGATTTTTTTATTAAGGTGGTAAGCAAAAACCAAATCGTCTTTAGACGAAAAAATATAGGGTTTTATAGATCGGATGGTTGGACGAAAAACCAACCTTGCCTTTGGGAGAGCTAATGTAGGGAACGGTGCCTTCACCGTTCCGATCTCTTTAAATAACTGTAATAGCTTGGACTAGGTGCTTTCAGCCTTCTACTTTCAGTTATTTAAATTTCACTTGTTGATCTAATGGTTTTTTCATGGATTTTAGGGTTTTGGTGTCTAGGTAGCCTGTTATTTCAAGGTCGTTTTTTTCTTGATAGATTTTGATAGCATCTACACTAATGGAGCCTAGTTGGCCATCTGGATTTCCTTGTAAATATCCTAAACTAATTAATACATCTTGATACTCCATGATGGCTTTTCCTCTTTTGCCAGCCAAGTATTCAAGGGCTT
>NZ_CALNCS010000092.1 GCF_937875145.1 Alkalibaculum bacchi
GCCATATATAGTGTATTATAATAAAAATAACTATAAATACATACTAAAACGAGTTGCTTCGGATGAAAGGTGGGAGAATATTGCTGACTATTTATTTATCTATGTTAGATACAGAGCAGGAAAGACAAAAGATGACGGACCTATATGAGGAGCATAAATATGCCCTACTTAATTACGTTATGACGATTATTAGAAATCAAGATATGGCTGAGGATGCAGTACATAATGCTTTTATATCTATCATAGAAAAAAAGAAAAATATTTAAATTTAGACTGTATGGATTTCCGTCGCTCATCCGTTATTATAGTGAGGAACAAATGCATTGATATATTAAGAAAGCAAAAACCTTATGCTAATAAATCAATTGAGGAATTAGAGATATTTCTTGAGTCAGACAAGGTGCCTGTCGATGAGCAGGTTATTTTTGAGTCTGAGTATGAACTTATCCGTAAGTATATGAATTCAATTGACGAAATAAGTAAGCAAGTGCTACTTATGAAGTATATTTTAAATATGTCATATAAAGAAATTGGAAAGGAGCTTGGCATGACTCCAAAACATGTTGATACACGAATTATGAGAGCGAAGGAAAAAATTCGTAAACTAATAGAGAAGGATGTGAAGTATAATGAATAGAGATCAAGTGAATGATGTGGTTTTTGAGGCGTTATTCCGTCAGACAGTCATTGATGATTTTAATGAAGAGATTAATTCTATTCCAACAAATGAACAACTCGCCAAGATATATACATTTTCTCCGGAATTTGAAATACGAATGAAAAAACTTTTTATAAAAGACCGTAGCAGAAGTTTGCTTAAAAATACCATGCTTTACAGTAGGAGGGTAGCATCAGTTTTAATTATTGTATTAGGATTGCTATTTGGCACATTACTTTTTAATACTGAAGTTCGTGCTGCAGTTGAGAAGGTTCTCGTTGAATGGTATGAAAAATTTACTTCATTTACTTTTAGTGATGATGAGTTTATTGATAAGAAGAAAGATTGGACGTTAAATTACTTACCTGAAGGATCTACATTGAAGAATTATGAAGTACTAGGTCGTATTACAAATATAGAATTTATAAATGAACAGGGGGATAAATTTAGATTTTCTTATCGGCCAGAAGGGAGCATAACAAATATATCTATCGATAATGAAAACCATAAAATAGATAGATGTGAAATACTAAATAATGAGGCATATTGCATAAGTGCCGTAGACGATAAGTTTGATAATGGAGTTATCTGGAATATGAATGGTCATACCTTCGATCTGTGGGGTAAAATATCTATGAATGAATTGAAAAAGGTAGCAGAATCTATATCTGAAAATAAATAAAGAACTATTATTATAAAAAAATTAAAAATTTTCTAAAGAAGCCTCTCTATCGTTTTATGAAACGGATGCTGTTGCAAAAGGCTATACATATCGCCTTAGTATAACTGCAAAAGTGACAACAAATGGAGTAACGAAAACAGTGAATACTTCCGTAGAAGGAAAGTATCAATAAGAATGATGTTTTTAAAAGAGATATTTAAATGAATTTAATATTTAAATAAAGGAAGAGGTGATTTTTATGAAGAAGCGGATGATTCCAAGAAGTTAGTCAATCGAAAGTTAAAAGGCTGGCTCCTTATAAGTCGAAGTTCAATGGACCGCAGAGCCTGTCGAATAGTAGCGAGGAAAAGGGTGAGTCCAATGCAGTATATAAAACAGTATTTAATGCGGGGACTGGTCAGTAGACTTTAACTACAGAATTTATGGTTTTAAACATTTTGCGAATTTATCTACACTTTTTTATATTCCTTTTGCAAAAATCTTAAATTATAATCCATTCATATACTCATTGTTTCCAAATTGGAGACTGGAAGTAATGGATATTTCAGTGACGTTAGATATGCAGAGAATTGATTCCGATAGAATAGGGTGCAAACCGTAAAATACTTTCGTAGGATGAGAATAGATAGTGTTGACACAGGTGTTCAAGGGTCGTCTCGTAGATGATTTTTCAAAGGATGGCACCGATACATTAAAAATTTCAATAAAAGCAATAGAGTTATTATGAAATGAAGAGTACTAATCCTATTAAAAAAAGGAGTGTAAAATAATGATGAAAAAAACAAAAAAGTTAATGAGTCTTATCTACACATGTGCGATTCTAACTTCTGTTATTACACCAGTATTTGCAGCGAACACCCAAGGCGTAGAATACAATAATGCCGAAATTGCTTTGGCTGGACAGTATAATGCTATGGAAAACGTCAGCGTAGAACTTCAAAAGGAATCAGGTTTCACTGTTCACAAAATCAGCTTTCCCATAATTTCTGAACTGGTAGAGTCAAATCCTCGCACAGAAGGAGAAATTAGTACTGATAACATTATTGCAGCGCAAAGTCGTAAAAACACCCAGGTGCTCAAAGAATACATTAATGGGCTAAATTTATCTGATCAAGAAAAGGAGCTACAATTGAGGATCATAGAGGAGTCTGTGGCGGACGGTTATTTGGAAGGATATAAAGCTTACATCCCATCTGCAAGTAGCTCTACTCATACATTTTATGGAACATATTCTGGTAAAACATTTTATCAAAGACCAGCGTCAGAAATATCCATAAATTATAAAAGAGAAACTGAGCGAAATTTGGCGAATTTGAACAGCTGGCTTTCAACGGCAAAAGATCTTGTATTAAGCATTGAAAAACTCAGCTCCATTTCAATGGCGGTAACAGTGCTTGATATCGGATCACGTATGGTGAGAGATAATTACTCTGCAAAATCCGGAGACTATTCTGAATACTATGTCCGTACAGTCCGACGTACACGTGAAATAGGAATTATTGATGCATGGGGAGATTTCAAAACCGTGGTAGCGGGCGATAAAGTTGACCTATATCCGTATTCTATCTATCATTTTGCAGATCCTAAGATCTATAATCGTTCAGCTGCTGTTACCGAGTATATGAACGATTGGAGAACCCTTTACGCACAGCAGTATAACGATACTAGTGCTATTTTGAAGTTAGCATATGATCAACACATCCAAAGACCGGGTATAGTTTACATTCTGCAAGGCCCCGCAGTTAGTAGCAGTATCTTCAAATGGGAATTGAAGTAATCATTATGCTATTAAAGAAATATAGGGCTATTGTGATCATTGTCTTTATTTCCATCCTATTGGCAGTTTATTTTAGGCCAAGAACTTTGTGGGATACACTAGAACTAGAAGATATGGAATCCAATGGAATTACCTATTGTACTTTTTCTGATATTTCTCAAGTAAATACTGAAAATTGGTCTGGTACAGCATCTGAATTATTAGGACAATCCAATGAATTATTTGGTCCCTTGCTTCATGAAGTTTCAATATCCGGGCCGGTCTTTTATAAGAACAGCGTGATAAATCCTGATTTGGTTAACTTATATCTTTCATTGCCCAAGCAGAATGGGGTCTATCACTCAAGGACTATTGAATTAATTCTATCCTATGGAGATACTTCTGATGCCTATTCTGCCTTCATAAACATAGATAAGAGAGGATATTTTGTTACTTCAGGTAAATCTGTTATTGCCTTGTTCATTCAGAAGGCTAGAAACATTATGACAGATTCTTCTTTCTTACCTTTAGAAATCGTCGATTGATTTATAAGATTTCCATACACTACTCTAGAACCAGATGACAGTGAGAATACAAATAGCATAAAGTACAAGATGGGATGTTGTTATTGATAAGTATTTGTTATTTTATAAAACCTATGAAAAGGATATAAGTATTTTGAGGGTCTTGCATGGTTCAAAAAATTATCCGCAACTTTTTAAAAAGATGAAAGAAAATTTACCTATATACAAATAATATAAAAGAGAAAGGAAAAATTACCCCTAACTAATATCACTGATATGCTCCCCTTGTAGTAGACAGTTAAAATAACAAAACTGTTTACTACAAGGAGGAGTATTTTTTATGGGAAGAAAAAGTAGATTCACAACTTATGAAAAGTTAGAATATGTTCTTGGATGTATAGAGGACAAGGATTCTATCAATAATACTGCTAAACTAATTGGTGTGATTAATCCTATTTTGAATTAATCATTATTTTTTAAATATTTTTGCCCATATACTTTTATTTTTTCAAACTCTAATTGATGTCTTAAATCCAATTTTTCTAACTCCTGCTGTCTAGCTGATGTTATAAACTCATCGCCTTCATTTCGTAGATAATTTACATCTTCACTTAATATATTAGCTAGAGTCTTATATATATTTCTATTTTTAGGATAGGTAGAGCCACTCTCGTAACAAGAAATTGTTCTTAGAGAGATACCTGCTTTCTCAGCTAATTGGGCTTGGGTTTATCAGTTTTCTTGGTGAAGGGCAGGGTTATAGGCAACCATTCTACAAAAAATATCTCAACAGAATATGATGAAAAGATAGAAAATCTCCAAAAAGAAATGCTATCATTAATCGAAGAAAACGCAAAATAAGGAGCTGTGGCAGAAGATTTTGATGATGAATACAAAAGGATATCCGACGAGATAAATGAGCTGAAAAAGGCAAAAATAAGGCATATACAAGAGAAGAAACAGAATGAGATGTACGAAGAACGATTAATGGAGGCGGACAGTACCTTAAAGACTGTAAATCCACAGGTAAGAGAGTTTGATGAGGACTTGGTACGAAGGTTAATTGAAACCATCAAAGTGGGTAAAGAAGAAAGACTAGAGATACAGTTTGAATCAGGAATAGTTATGGAACAGATAGTAGATTATTATGGCTAGAAATATAGGAGTAGTAACTAAAATAAAGGAACAGGTTACTGCTCGGATAATAAGAGAATATTTGTGTAAAGACCTGTGGCTTAGTTTTATTAAAAATCTGCTAAGACTAAAATCCTCGGTAAGCTGCGGGTTTTATTGTTGGCAGATTTTAATTTACTAACTAAATTAAACATCGAGAAATTACAGCTGTCATGCTATAATCTATGTAGCTATTTTATAAAGACAATGGTTGAGTGTTGGAATTATTGATAATATAATCTGACGCCAAGGGGGGACTATCTACTTTGGGCATCAGAATCATCGCTTCAAGGCATTGTGAAGTAATTTGTAAGTTGGAAAAGCAATAAAAGATAGTAATAGCAATAGATTGGGGCATTGAACGTGTAGATGACATTCAATGCATTTTGTGTTATAGGGAATGTGTCCACTAGATTTTTTATCCGTGCTAATTAACTAGCAAGTGTGATTCAAGCAATGGATAAAAGCAGATTGAAAGAGCTCAGACATTCTTAAAGAAGAGCCAGAATATAAAACAATAATGGCTGCAATTAGTATAAAGACCTAAGATTTGCTAATAATGTCTTGTAAAAGCATATTTATAGATATACAATTACATTAGATTTGGATGTTCAGTTCG
>NZ_CALNCS010000093.1 GCF_937875145.1 Alkalibaculum bacchi
TCGGAACCTCAGGTAAGGTATAACCATATACTTTATATTTAATTTCTTGAAAGGGCTTAATTATTGTCTTATCCATTGGCTTCCTCCATCTCCTCTTTATAAACATCGATTATTTTGACAGGTATATATCGCATTTCTTTTTGAATTTCATTTATGTTTTCAGATTCGTCTTCCAAAAAGTCAAACAAATCTAGTTGTACTGGCTCTTGTATAAATTTATTAATTGCTCGACCATTTTCTTTTTTTACATTTTCATATATCTCATCTAATGTATACTCTGTTCTTTGTATTTTAATATTTTTTGATGTTTTCCTCATGTTAATAGGTTGCCATTCACTGAACACCAAAGGGCTACCATTTACTGATTTTCTCGTTAAAAAATTACCATTACAAATATTAAGTGAAATGATTTTTTTTGCACTATCTAATACTTTGTCCTTTAGTTCTCCGCCATGATGCTCTACTTGTTCTTTGTACTTATCATAATATAGTTGAAACATATTCATCACACATGTTTGAGCATTATCTTCTAATAATTCTATTCCGTACACTGTTGTTAGAGCGAGCAAAGAATAATTTTCATATTGGGTTAAATCTTTATTGTACTTCTCAGATACCATATTTAACTTTCTCTCCAGTATTACAACTAAAAAAGCACCTTCTCCAGCAGCAGGTTCTAAAAAAGTTGCTGTTAAATTTTCACAAGCATCTTTTAACCCTGGAATATCCAGCATTTTGTTAACTATTCTTTTAGGGGTAAATACTTCTCCATGTTTTTGAACACGAAGCTTAGACTTAATAATTTCCTCTTTCAAACATAGCACCCTCCTTTCGTGTCAGTACTTTCGGTTATCTATTCATTTCTAACTAGTTCTATTCTATCATAAAGAACTTTACTAAATTCATTTAAAGCAATTGTACACAATAAACCTTGAAGAAAAAAAGGGAGTTGTTTCTCCCTTTTTAAATATAGCCTCTTTCTTTCAAGCTAGTAAAGCTGCAATTATTGTTTACTACTAAGTGATCAAGCACTTCGATGCCTAGTAACTTTCCAGCTTCGACTAACCTCTTTGTAACATTAATATCTTCCATTGATGGTGTAATATCTCCACTTGGATGCTGATGCGCAACAATGACACTTGCTGCGTTATTAAGTATTGCTGATTTAAATACCTCGCGTGGATGTACGATCGAGGAATTTAACGAACCAACATGACAACGGTGAACTGCAATAACATTGTTTTTCGTATTTAAACACATAACAAAAAATACTTCTCGATCATCACGACCAATAAAGCGAGATGCTATTTTTGCTCCATCTTCTGGACTGCGAATTATGTAATTAACACCTTCTTCTGCCTCTCGAATTACTTGTTCAATGCGTACAATCTCTAAAATGGTTTCCATCTAGATCAACCTCTCTATTATTTTTTGACCTTTTTGGTCACCACAGAGAGAATCTTCGCATCGATTAATATCAAGTGGCGTAAGTAGCAGAGCTATCAAGTGATTCGTATATGTTCTGGGGAAGCCCAATGAATTAGGGTGCGTTAAAAGCGATAATTGCTTTATTACGCACCCTTATCCTACTTGGCTGACTCATAACATCCGAAGAACGAAGACCCTTTACATAATCGATAATTCGTCTCTGCACTATAGACGAATTAGGAGATTATAATTAGGGGAGCTGAAAAGGGAAAATAACAATACACTCTACTTTCAGGTGCTTTTTAATTCATTAATTATGTTAGCCTTCAAATACTTCTTTCTATCGACTCTAAAACCTATCGGACCGTCATCATCCTCAATCATTTCAAGTGGTTCAGCATAACCATGAATGAGTTCACCATTTGTAACCCATTCTTCTATATCTTCTTCTAATTTCTTTTTATCAATTAACTCATCAACTATTGAATTTATAAAACTTTTTTTAACTAACTCCTTTTCATCCTCAGTTATCTCACGAAACCTATTGTTTTTTCTTTGTTCATACTCAGTTATAATAACCCTTTTATCATAAATACTTTTGGGTACTTCATCATCCGACCATCCCATAAGTAATTTATTTAAATTAACCCAATCTTTATCTATCATTGTTTTACGATTACTATTAAACTGTTTTTTTAGTCGAGCAGACCGAAATTCAATAATTTCTTCTACAAAATCTATTTGGTATGTTCTAATTTTATTTCCTCCTTTTAATTTATCATAATATACGGATATATCCTTTCCTTCATCTTCCTTTTCATCATAAAACTGTTGCAGATAGCTACGCCATGTTTCTTCAGTTATCAAATGGTCATCCTCGCTTTTTCCTTCGAACGTGTAATTAAATTTAAAATCAATCAAATGTAATATTTCTTTAGTCGTTAAATACTCCTTGTTTAGAATTTCTTCATACATTCTTTACACCTCTTTTAAAATCTAACTACATTTTACCACAACTTAAAAAGAAATAACGATAATTTTAACAGTATAACGCTAATTTAAAAGGGATTCAAATGCATAACACAATTTATTACAATAAGTTTAACAGAAAAGAAATACTGATAAATGGCTATAAACTTTGAAAGGAGGTGATTATCTCGCTATACAAAGTGTTTAATCCCTATACACAGGATTGGTCAGATGTATATGCTTCAAGTGTTGCTAGCTTTTTGGAGGAGCATCATTGGGCATTACGAGAGAAACTTCTTTCTAGCAGTGTTAATCTGCTAAAAAGTTACAGATTAAGAGGTTTCCCACAAAGTAACACAGTGCCTATACTATTAGGTTTATGTAGACTTGAAATTGAAGATAGTAGTGAATTGAAAGAGACAATTGAAACGCTTGAAGATGCATTAAAATTATTCTAAGTAAATCAACACAGGAATTTTAAAATAAAATTAAAGAAAGAGGTTATGCAGTATGCCGATTACAAATGCATGGGTATTTACGGAAACGAAGTTCAAAGCTGAAGAATTCCTAAAAAATACTGGAAATATTTTCAGGCTGGTATCACAAAGACCTTATGTGAGTAAGAAAGAACCAGATGAAAAAGGAGTTACTTTAACTTTGCAAATCACAAAAGACGATACAGATTATGGTGTCGATAAAACGACAGGATTTAAACGTGACAATAACGTCTTGAACACATTTGACGTAACAATCCTGAATAACAAAGAGCGTCTTGATATTCAAAAAGGAGAATATCTTCGTTTGCTAGACTTTATACCTGAAAAGTCCTTTGTTATAGGATTTGACTTAATTCTACGATTCAAAGATGTAGAGAAAGTTAATGTTAAAACAAAGTAAGTTAAGGACACAAAGACAGCAGAATGGAATATTTCTATTCATCCTGTTCATTCTGCTGTCAACATTAACCCTGTTATTGAGTTATATTGATTCTCAACTAGAGTTGGGAGTAGCAATATATTTTAATAAATTCATTACAAGCTTTTTGATCGTCATATTCCTGATCCAAATATTCATCTGGATAATTCGAAACAAAGCATATAAAGGCATAAAGTACGCTATTCATCATTATCTTATCGTTTTAAAGTTAAGAAAGGCATTTCTTGACGCTAATTATTATAACAAAAGATTTTATTTTAATAATGAAATAGCAGATTTACCTAAAGTGAGGTTAGAATTTTCCGACGATTTTTTAGAAGGTAAGTTATTTATTGAGAACATTAAGATTAATAAAAGTCTAGATGAGATAAATGTTTCCTTTGGATTAATGGACTATATCGTAGAAAGACAATATTTATCTGACAATGAAAATTATCACGTCTTTGAAATCTACGATAGTAATATTGACCAGCAATTTATATTTAATAGTATTGATGAGTTACAAGAATCTTCATCTCGATTAGATAATTATACGCTATTCATAGATAAGTCTGTTGAAATTCCATTACACGGATCATTATTTGTAGGACAAACAGGTTCTGGTAAAACTTATGCTCTTTATTCTCTTGTGCTTCAAATGTTATGTAAAAATGTTCCATATAATATTTACTTTGCTGATCCAAAAAACTCTAGTTTAGCTGTTCTTGGAGAAAAGATTTCAAAACAAAATACCGCTTCAAATCTAAATGAGATCATAAGTTTGTTACAAAAGTTTAATGATTTAATGGAAAAAAGAAAGACAGAAATTAAGGACAAATTGGCGACTAAGCTAGAAGCGACATATGCTGATTTTAATTATGAACCGCATATATTTATATTTGATGAATTTGCGAGTTTCCAAACGGTTTTACAAGCTATGGAGAAAAAGAAACGTGATGAGGTTATGAAGCTATTATCTCAAGTTGTTTTGCAAGGTAGACAACTAGGATTTTTCCTATGGTTTGTAATGCAAAAGTCAGATGCTACACAATTACCAACTTATTTACGTGAAAATCTACCAGTAAAATTTGTGCTTGGCAATGCAGAAAAGCAGACTTATACAACAGCATTTGGAACTGGTGTAGATATACCAGTAAAGGACTTCAAATTAGGTCAAGGTGTTTTTACCTGTCCAATTGTAGCAAACACACCAAAAATTTGTCACTTTAGTTATTTGAATTTTGACATATTGGAAGCTGTGAACCACTTAAAAACGTGAGCGGGGGTTTTGTAAAAACCCCCGCTCCGCAAAACAAGAGCATCAAGCTTGTTATTGACATATCAATGTTTATTGACTTGAAAGGAGTGATTTCTTGTTAGATGTTCAAGTCGATGAATTTACACTCGTACTACAAACAACAAAAAGACCAAATTATATTGAAGAATGGCAAGGTATGGCAATTAATATCATAGAAGACTTTGTAAGACTGTCAAAGATAGAATCAGTATTAGGCAAGTTAGAAGATGCGACACAACCATTACCACAAGGATATTCAAATGGTTTTACTTGCGAAGGAGCAACGTATTATTTTGCAATCGCATATCATGTTGATTTTATCCAAATGGGGATTTGCATAAAATTTTCTGCACACGCTTGGATGGAATTTAGAAAACAATACGAAACGTTATATGGTCATTCCATACAGATACATCAATTCTTAGCAAAAATAAATAAAAGTAATATGTACACTTCTAGATTATCAAGAATTGATATTGCAATTGACTTTATTAATGAAAAGGTTTCAGTAAATACAATTTACAATCAGCTTTCTAAAAAGAATCAAATTGTTAGAACTGCTTACGGTAGAAAAAACAACTCAAATTTATCTGGAATAACACAAAATAATATAACTTCAACATTTTATCTAGGTACTAAAGGAAAAAATATAAAGGCTTTATTACGGGTCTACGATAAGAAAAAAGAGCAGATTGAAACGATGGGAATTCGTTATGAGGAAGCCTTACAATGCGACAATTGGGTACGTTTTGAAGCATCCTATAAAGGTAAGTATGCACATGATTTATCGGACGGACTAGAAACTATAAACAATGATACGGAACTAAAAGATTTGCTCGTATCAGCTTTAACTGATCGTTATCAATTTTATTATGCTAAGTCTGACAGACTAACAACTTACAGTAAAAAAATGCTTGATTTGCTTAATCAAAAAAGTTTTATGTTTAGTCCCCTTCACCTCGAATTAACTTATTAGAGCAATCGCAGAAGCATATATTAAATGGATCAGGTTTATTTCCATATCTATATAAAGTTTGGCACATCTGGGGCGATGAAGGTTTAAAAAAATGTTTAGCCTTTCTTTACGATGAATTTGAGAATTATGAGCCAAACAATGATGTCCTATTATGGCTAAGAAAATATTCTGTATTATACAAAAAACAAGGTTATCCTTTCAAAGTATAGATTTTAAAGGAGACGATTTTATTATGAGTAATAATATGACTACAAAGGATTACCCATATCTTTTAACGAGAGAGCAGGCAGCACGCTTTCTAGGTATAGACCCTAAATCATTCGATAAATATATTCGCTCTCATAACCATCTTGACCGTTTTATGATTGGTCGGCAAGAACGTTATACAATCAAATCATTAATAAATTTTATCGAAAGTAAATCTGTTTAACGTTTTGTTGGTTGATAAGATGCTCGTTTCAGAATACAATACAGATGTATTCAACTAGCATCTATCAACTATTTTTATGAAAGGAATTGATAGTATGGCTAGTATTGTAAAAAGAGGAAAATCATATAGAGCTCAAGTCTCTTTATACAAACATGGAAAACATAAAAAACTTACTAAAACTTTTCCAACAAAAAAGGAAGCTAAACTTTGGGCTTTAGAAATGGAATTAGCGAAACG
>NZ_CALNCS010000094.1 GCF_937875145.1 Alkalibaculum bacchi
GCATCGCCTTGCCAAGGCGAGGGTCGCGGGTTCGAATCCCGTCTTTCGCTCCAAATGATTTATAGGACTCTTACGAGTTCTTTTTTTATTTAAAATAAAAGTCTGCATTTGCCATCTAGAGCGCAACAAAAGATCCCTGCTCATAATATGAATAGAAATAAATATAATAATCCCTAGATTTTTCTACATAAGCTCTGCAAAATTAATTAATATATTAAAACCAATTCACTTTTATATGATGTAAGTAAGCTTTTATAAAAAATAATCAAATAAAAGCCCGCAAGCCACTATGCTAATACCTAATATAACATTGACTTCCTTTTTGCTAATTTCAAGCTTTTCAAATATAAATATCATAATTCCAATCATTAAAAAAAATTGAAGATTATAAATAAAAAAATTGTGTGATATATAAATTTGAGGAAGTTTTTGTGTAATACCCGAAATTAAACCTAGTATAAATATGATTAAAGGAAATTGTAATTGAATGATCTTTTAAATGATTTGACAGATGTGCCTAAAGGTGTATATATTTTCCACCACCTTCAGTGGAACGGATTCGTTTCCCAAAAGTGGGGAATGATAGGACAGCCGAAAAATCGGCAGACTTCAAAATATTTACATAATGAGAGTATAAATATTTAATGTTTATAGTAATTTTAAGGCATTTTATATCAGTACTCAATAAAAAAGTATTAAAATCAAAATAAAACGGCTATATTTTAAGATATAAGGCTATAGTGTATGAACTGGCGTTCTAGTTTGTCTAAGATTATCCTCAAGAAGAAGGGTAACAAATAAATTGAAATATTTTGTTTTAAATGGTATCATATATGGTATCAAATAATATAATGGTATTACATATAGTAGCAAGGTATAAATATCAATAACAATGAAATACTAACTAATGAGGTAAATATGAGCCATTACAAGAAATTATACAATAAAATAAAAAATAATCCTAAAAATGTGTCTTTTAGTGAAATAGATAGATTATTAACCAAGTGTGGAAGGTTTACTTGTAGAGGGCCTAGAGGAGGTTCTAGCCACTATACCTATTCCCACCCAGATCTTAAAGAGATTATTACAATTCCTAAAGACAAACCTATTAAACCTATATATATAAAAAGAGCATTAAAGTTTTTTGATTTAGTCAACGAAGAGTTTTGATTAAATTATGCAAAAATGGAGGAAGTTAAAATGAAAAGTGAATTTAAAGAAAGGGATTACAAAATTGAGATTTCTAAATTATCTAATGAAGATGGTGGCGGTTACTTAGCTGTTGTTCCAGCACTTGCAGGGTGCATGAGTGATGGAGAGACCGTCGAAGAGGCTTTAGTCAATGCAAAAGATGCTATTAAATGTTGGATAGAAACTGCCAATGAATTAGGGAGAGCTATTCCTGAGGGACAAGAATATAAGTCTGATGATGACTATAGTGGGAAATTATCCTTGAGAATACCAAAATCTCTGCACAAGAAAATAGCGGAGCAAGCAGAAAAAGAAGGAACAAGCATTAATCAGTTAATAACTATGTATGTATCTATGGGAATAGGCAATGAATTTGGCAAAAACAAAGTAGAAATTATGGTTAATAATCAATTGCAAATTCCTACAATTGAAAATATAGTTTTTGAAAAATGGAAAAAAAGCAATAATTATGACTTTGGTCAATCAAATAGAATAGCTAATTATTTTGATAACAATACATTTGATAGTGTAGATCTTTTTTAGTCGAAAAGGAGAAGTAAGAATGAATAATAAGGGAATTATGGAAAAAATAAAGGGCAGAAAGATAAGATTAATAAACTTCTGTGCTAAAAAGAGCAATCATCAACCTGAGAATTCTCAGGTTGATATTAAACAAAAGCATAACTATGAAATCATATTGCATAGCACAGATGAGTTATCAATTAGGTTTATGAGTAAAATATTTGTAGAGCCAGAGGGGTTATTTGAAATAGAAACTGAGCATGTGTTAACATATGGATTAGATGAAGCTGTAACAGAGATGGAAGTAAAAGAAAACATTATAAAACTTCTTTCACCATTAGGAAGTGAGATAAGTTATCTAATTTCAACTGTAATAAAAGAGATGATTGGCGTTAGAATAGTTTTACCACCTAGTTTAGTATTTGAAGACATGGATAATGATGATAAAAAGAATTGATTGATTGAGCCTACGGGCTCTTTTTTAATACAACAAAACAATACGAGTGAGAAGACGTTTTATAGTACCATCCTAGGAACAATATCAAATTCAAAATAAAAACGCTAGAAACCAATTTACAGGCTTCTAAGAGCAAACGTATATTCGACTCACTCTGTAGGAGAGTCCAAAATTAGGCTCTCTGATTTGTTTAGTAAAAATTCGACTAACCTCCTCAAAATTGAGGAGGTTAAGCAAGGTGAAAATCCTGAAAACTCAAAATTGCGTTATCATGTGTCAGTAAAAGCTTATATATCTTAAATTATAGAACTGTTAGTATTTTTATACTAAGAGCCTTATTGGTACTTTAAAAGAGGTAAGCTCAATTTTGCGCTATCCTATGTAAGTGTTCCCCACAAGGACGAACTCAAAATTGAGTTCGTCAAGATATCTAATGTATCCCATTTAATTATATTCCTCGCAAGATAGAGAAAACATTTAATCTAAGCGATCATAGTACAAAAATACTAACATCTTTCAAGCATTCTCTAAATAAGATAGAGCTGTTCGAATTTTTATTCGTAGAGCCTTATTGGTTCGAGCGGTTTATCGAGCCAATACCATGTCGACAGATTTGTCGATATCGTAAAAGAGTGTAGAACGCCGAGCAATTACTCGAAGATCTAATAATTAGATGTGTGTATAATCGTACACACCATGATAAAAACCTTATGAATTTGTGAATTCTTGCTTTAAGGAGTCAACTGCATGTTGATTAATATATCGACAGCAGTAACACAAACAAGCAAGCCTGTATTTCCAAAATAACGCGTTTAAAATTAAATTAGGTATAAGTTACACAGGTATATAAAGTGGCTTATTTTCGACATTAGAAGCTAAACTTTAGGTGAGTCCAAAATTGGATTGGCTGATTTCCTCATGGAACCAATACATAAAGCTGATATCGTAATTCACAATGGTAAACAAAACAAAAGCCCAATCCGATAATGGAAAGGGCTTATTTTATAATTAATTATTTCAATAATGTTAATGGCTATTTTGTGAAGTGAATAAAACTCTTAAAAGTCTTGTAAATGGCGCGCCCTGAGGGACTCGAACCCCCAACTTTTTGATTCGAAGTCAAACGCTCTATCCAATTGAACTAAAGGCGCGCAGTTTCAACAAAGTATATTCTAACACTAATTGCAATCCTTGGCAATGATTATTTTTATGGAATTGTCTCAAGCAATGAATTTGTTTGTTACAGCTTGATTTTATAGATCTTGTCCCCTTATGCGTGGATTAGTCATAAATCACTTGTTTCAAAAATAATAATAAAAATAATAATATGAAGTTATTCGTCAGATTTTTTAAGTTTCTTTAAGGGAGGTAGGGTAAAATGAAGATAAAACAATTGTTTGTTTTGCTAATAGCATTAGTCTTATGCAGTTGTTCTGTACAAAAAAATCAGGAGAACTTTGTTTCTATAAAGGGAAAAGTTCTATTAAATGTTAAAGTAGCTAATGAAAAATTTGATATTCATCTTAGTGAAGTGGATAACGATGAAGTTGTGGCTGTCTCAAATGTAGACGCAAATGGCAATTATTTTCTTACTATTGCACAAGATGGAAACTATGTCCTTTCAGTAGTAAATGCGAATGGAAAAGAGTATAAAAGTAGTTATGTGTCCTTTTCTATAGAAGAACGGCGCATATCTTCTGATTCTGATTTTACATTAATTGTTTCTGATAAAGTGTTAGATAAAACAAATAATCTCAAAAAGAAGGAGCCTCTAATAGTAACAGGATATGTGGAATACCCGGTTGATTTAAATTATCTAGAGATTAAAGTTTTACTTTGCAAGAAAAAAAAGGAGAAGCCTATTCGAGTTTTTACAGTAGATGAATCTGGAAAATTTGAAATGTCAAATATTTCCGATGGTATATATTATCTATGTGCTCAAAGCTCAGAGGAGAATATATCCTCTTGGGTAAAGTTAGAAATAGAAAATGAAAAGGTTAAAAATGAAGGCGAATTAAAGTTAAAATTAAAATAAATAAAATTTAATATCTTTGCTTTCTAATGTCAATAATTAAAATATTAGATAGATATGAATAAATTTTATTAGAAAGAAGCTTTCATTCTGAACGAAGGGATGGACGATAGGTGAAGAGGGAGTTTTGTGAAGGTATATTGAATGAGTTGCCTGTTGCATGCGCTTGTATTAAAGTAACACGAGATCACAGGGATGGATTTTGTGATTTTGAATATGTAAATATAAACAACGCTTTCGAAGATATTACAGGCTTAAGAAGAGAAAAAGTATTACATAAAAAAATGAGTTTAGTAGGCAATAGTGAGTTTTCTGAAAATAGTATAGAGTGGATTCGTTTGTGCAAAGAGTTCATTCAAAAGGGACAAAATATAAACATAGAACATTATTCTAAAGATCTAAATTGTTGGTTTCGTCTAGGAGTAAAGGAATTATCTTGGGATTTAGAGCATATGTTGTTGTATCTTGAAGATATTTCTGTTGAAGTACAAAAAATAAAAGAGTTAAAACATGAGGCGGACACCTATAAATATATGAGTTTTCACGATTCACTGACTAAGCTCTACAATAGAGCATTTTTTAAAGTGGAACTAAAGAGATTATCAACAGAAAGAGAGCTACCTATTAGTGTGATTATGGCTGATATAAATGATTTAAAATATGCCAATGACAACTTAGGTCATCATATAGGAGATCAACTTATTCAGAAGACGGCAGAGGTCTTAAAATCTTGTTGTCGTGAAGGAGATATTATCGCAAGGGTAGGTGGCGATGAGTTCAAGGTATTGTTACCTAAAACTGGTCATAAAGATGCACAGAAAATCATCAATCGGTTAATAAACACTTGTAATGAAACGTATGTAGGAGCTAGACCTCTTTCTGTTTCATTTGGTTGCGCAACAAAGACGACAACTTACGAAGATATTGAACAAATTCAAAGAAAGGCAGAAGAAAATATGTATGACTACAAATTACGCCTTAAAGAAAATGTTCTTAAAGAAGATGAAAAGATAAAAGTGTAAGAAAGTGCCAATCGCGCTTTATCCATCAGCGCTAGAGTCAAGTCCCTTGGGTCAAGATTAAACCCCTGCATATAAAGAGGACTTAAATAATAGCTAAATCAAAGAGTAGAATTTTTATGGCATAGAACAAAGAGAAATCTATAAGCAATCTCTCTTTGTTCTTTAATTTAGAATACCTATGAAATGTATACATAGCGGTTGCTTGGTAGCTTAGAAGTTTTACGTAGATTTTAAAAATGCTATAGGCAATTTCACTAGCTAGGAATATAATTTAATTTTCTATATTGTTTTGCAGTCCGATATACTCTTTCTAAAAGTTCTTTACCTAATTCAATGGCTTCCTCTTCAGAGATATCTAAGCGAACCTCCCTTGTTTCAAGCAAGTCAAAAGGCGAATTGATAATATACTTTTTCAAGCTGTATCCTCCAAAAATTTTCTTTTGAATTCGAACTTCATACTGATCATTCGTTAAGATCGTTGATCCTAATTGTCTTGTTAATTTCATAGAATCCCTCCAGCAATCATGTTCTTGAAATTTAAATTTATGTTATTATATATATACCTTCTATCACTTTAATAAAACCAAAAAATTTCATAATAGTATTATTATATTAAAGGGAGAAAAATAATGATTGATAAAAACAAATTAAAAGACCTTCCCGAAAATCCAGGTGTTTACTTAATGAAAGATGAAAATGGGAAGATTATATATGTTGGCAAGGCTCGAAACTTAAAAAACCGAGTAAGGCAGTATTTTAATGCTTCAGGAAAGACTATAAAAGTTGCAACAATGGTAGAACATATAGCTGATTTCGAACTTATTATAACCGATACTGAAATGGAAGCCCTCATATTAGAGTGTAATTTAATTAAAAAAAATATGCCCCATTTTAATATTTTGTTAAAGGATGACAAAACGTATCCTTATATAAAAGTAACTACAAATGAAAAATACCCTAGGGTAATCTTGACTAGGGAAGTAAAAAAGGATGGGGCAAAATACTATGGGCCATTTACCAATGTTTATTCTGTAAGACAAACAGTAGAATTATTAAACAAACTTTATTCTCTAAAAAGATGCTCTAAGAAGTTTAAAAATGGAAAGGTAGAAAGACCTTGTTTAAACTACCATATCAAAGAGTGTCCAGGCATGTGTCAAGGTAATGTGTCTGTTGAAGAATATAATGAAAGTATACAAGAAATCATACAAATTCTCAATGGAAAATACGAAAATATTATCCGTAAATTAGAGCAAGAGATGAAGGAAGCATCTCAAAATTTAAATTTTGAGCGAGCAGCAAAAATACGAGACCAAATTAATGGAATCAATCATATTACAGAAAAACAAAAAATCGTATCCAATTCTGATGAGGATCAAGATATCATAGGTTTTTATGGTGAGGATTTTACCTACTGTATACAAGTATTCTTCATTCGAAAGGGAAAGATATTAGGAAGGGAAAACTTCTTCTTTGCTGATATCTATAATGAACAAGAGTTTTTATCGGGATTTATGAAACAGTATTACCACAGCACAACCTTTATTCCCAAGGAGGTTATCGTACAAAGAGAAGTGGATGATGGGGATATTATTGAAGAATGGTTGAGCAAAAAAAGAGGAGGCAAAGTATCTGTTAAAGTGCCTCAAAAAGGAAGTAAAAAGGACTTAATCCATATGGCTACGGACAATGCAAGACTAGCCCTTGAAGACTATAAACACAAGATGACTATGAATAAAGTAAAACAGGATATGTCCTATAATTGGCTTATGGAGAAACTTTCTTTAAAGGAGAAGCCTAGTAGAATAGAATCTTATGATATTTCCAATATATCAGGAAACGATAGCGTTGGCTCTATGGTAGTTTACGAGCAGCTTAAACCAAATAAAAAAGCCTATAGGAGATTTCGAATCAAGAGTATAACAGGACAAAATGACTACGGCAGTATGCAAGAAGTTCTCTTTAGAAGAATAGAAAGGGGTATACAGGAGCTGGAAATAGGTGAAGATGGGAAATTTCTACCTTTCCCAGATATTATCTTACTAGACGGAGGTTTGGGGCACATAAATGCAGTAAAAGATATATTAGCTCATTACCCTACTATAGATATTCCAATCTGTGGTTTAGTAAAAGATCACAGACACAAGCTAAGAGCACTCATTTATAAAGGCGAAACCATTGAAATTCCATTTTCTACACCTATTTATTATTTGTTAAACAGCATATCTGAAGAAGTTCACCGTTTTGCCATTACGTATCACAAAAAAATTAGAGGTGATAATATGTTGGTTTCAGAGCTCAATAATATACCTGGAGTTGGTCCGGTAAAACGCAAAGCTTTATTAAAGTATTTTAAAAGCGTAGATAATATTAAAAAAGCGTCTACAGAAGAACTTTTGCAGATTGAGGGAATAAATGATAAAATAGCAAGGAATATAGTCCAGCATTTCCAGTAAAAGTTTATACTAAAGTTGAAAGGTGAGAAAAATGCTTCTTAAAGAATTTTGCGATAACTTAGATTTAGAAATTGTCTATGATGGAGGCTACGAAGAGGTTGCCATTACCAATAGTAGTATAAATAGGCCTGGTTTGCAGTTATACGGATTCTATAATCACTTTGATGAAGACCGGGTACAAATTATTGGTAAAGTGGAGGATAGCTATTTAAGACATCTCCCACCTGAAGAGAGCAAAGAAAAAATCTCCACTTTTTTCTCTTATTCCTGGCCTTGTTTGATTATTGCATGGGATATTGAGAATGGAGAGTTTCTAGAGGCTGCTAAAAAACACAATAAAATTCTCTTAAAATCCAAACTAACAACTATGAAGATGATGATGAAGACCATACAGTATTTAGACGACTATTTAGCGCCTACCGTTTCTATTCATGGCGTATTAGTTGATGTCTTTGGTATTGGTGTGCTCATTACAGGCTCAAGTGGCGTTGGAAAAAGCGAAACAGCTTTAGAGCTCGTCAAAAGAGGTCATCGCTTGATCTCTGATGATGTAGTTGATATTAAGAAAGTAAGTGACAACAGACTTTTGGGTACTGCCCCTGAACTACTAAAACAATACATGGAGATTAGAGGCATTGGGATTATTGATGTTCGAACATTATACGGTATTGGTGCAGTAAAAGAATCTGTTGATATCGAAATGTGTATTCACTTAGAACATTGGGAAGCACAATCCTATTACGACCGATTAGGTATCGACAATCAATATATGAATATCTTAGGTGTAGATATTGATAAAGTTACGATTCCTGTTACATCAGGACGAAATTTGGCTATTATTATAGAAACTGGGGCTCGGAATAATAGACAAAAGGCCATGGGCATTAATTCGGCCCAAGATTTTTTAGATAAAGTAAATAAAGCAACGGGTAATAAAGAGGAGTGATAAAAAGAAATGAATATTGAATTAGATACACATACCCATACGGTAGCAAGCATTCATGCGTATAGCACCATAACGGAAAACGCTGCGGAGGCTGCTCGGAAAAACTTGAAGCTCATCTGTATGACAGATCATGGTCCATTACTACCAGGAGGAACTCACGAGTATTTCTTTAGTAATATGAAAGTGCTACCAAAAGAAATCCATGGAGTAAGAATTCTAAAGGGAATAGAAACAAACATTAAAAATACTGATGGGGATTTAGACATACCTAAGCATTTAGAAAACAGAATGGAAATCGTATTAGTTGGCTTGCATGAGGGCGTATTAACGCCTGGAACAAAAAAAGAAAATACGACGGCAGTAGTAAATGCAATGAAAAAAGAATTTGTAGATATTCTTGTTCACCCTGGAAACCCAGTTTATGAACTAGACTATGATGATGTGTTTAAAGCGGCAAGGGACACGAATACCTTTATTGAAATTAATAATAGTTCTTTTTTAGGTAGTAGAAAGGGAAGTAAAGATAATTGTAGAATGATTGCAGAAAAGTGCAGAGACTATAAACTGCCCATTTCGTTAGGTAGCGATGCTCATTACAGCACTTATGTAGGTGAGTTTTCTGTTGTAACGAAATTGTTAGAAGAAATTCAATTTCCCCAAGAACTGATTTTAAATACGAGTGTAGACAAACTACTATATTATTTAAAGAATAAAGGAAAGAATATATAAATCTTTCTTAATATAATTAAACGAGGAGATGAATCTATGGAAAAGAAACCAGTAGTCACAATAACCATGAACAATGGTGATGTAATGAAAATCGAGTTGTATCCAGAAATAGCACCAAATACGGTAAAGAATTTTATCAGCTTAGTCCATGATAAATTTTACGATGGGCTAATCTTTCACAGGGTCATAAAAGGATTTATGATTCAGGGGGGTTGCCCTCAAGGAAGTGGCATGGGCGATCCAGGATACTCTATAAAAGGCGAATTTAATGGCAATGGATTTAATAATGATTTAAAACACGATAGAGGCGTCATTTCTATGGCAAGAGCAATGAACCCTAATAGTGGGGGTTCACAATTTTTTATCATGCACAAAAATTCTCCCCATTTAGATGGTCAATATGCTGGTTTTGGCAAAGTAATTGAAGGTATTGAAGTAGTAGATCAAATAGCGGATGTACAAACTGGTTTTAATGATAGACCAACAGAGGATGTAGCAATAAAAGAAATGACTGTAGATACTTTTGGCGTGGAATACGATTTGCCTGAAAAGATGTAAATGCAAGATCCCCCTATAGGGATCTTTACATAAAATGGGATCGAGAGGAAACGAACATATGGAAAAAGTGAAGATCATTACGGATAGTGCTAGTGATTTACCTAAGGAACTTGTTGAGCAATATGATATTGATGTATTGCCATTAGCTGTTATTGAGAACAGTATGCAATACAAAGAAGGCGTAAATATTACGCCAGAGGAAGTCTTTAAGAAAATGCGTGAGGGAACTACTTTTACGACTTCTCAAGTGACTTCACATGATTATTATCTAAAATTTGAAGAATATATCCTAAAAGATCGACCTTGTATTTATATTGCCTTCTCTAGTGAATTATCTGGGTGCTATCAAGCTTCTATCCTTGCAAAAGATCAACTCATCCAGGAATACGGCGAAGAAAAATGCAACGTAACCATTGTTGATACAAAATGTGCATCCCTTGGCTTTGGTTTGATTGTCTTAAGGGCAGCGGAAGAAGCAAAAAAAGGAAAAACTTTAGAAGAGATTAGAAATATTGTTATAGAGAAATCTTCAAAGATGGGCCATGTATTTACTGTCTTTGACCTAAATTACCTTCATAAAGGTGGTAGGCTTAAAAAGAGTACAGCTATACTAGGAAATCTACTAAATGTTTATCCTATACTCCACGTAGAAGAAGGGAGTTTAAAGCTTTTAGAGACTGCAAGAGGGCGAAAAAAGCAATACAAGAGGATGTTTGAAATCATAAAGGACACAGGTCATGACCTAAAAAATCAAACCGTAGGCATTATCCATGGAGATAATGTAGAAGTTGTCGACGAATTAAAAGGCATCTTTAATGAAAAGTTTCAAACAAGCAAATTTATCACTAGGTCAGTAGGCGCTGTCATAGGAGCTCATACAGGACCTGAACTGATTGCACTGTTCTACTATAAAAAATGACATCGCATGCGTATGTCATTTTTTGGATACTAGCGGCTAGTCTCTAATCTAAAACCATTAAGGCTACCAAAGGTAGCCAATGCAAGTGACTAGCAACTGTTTTGTTTTTTCAGTTTTTCTCCAATTTTCTCGTAACCAGGCTTTCCTAGTAGGCCAAACATATTCTTTTTATAGGACTCTACTCCTGGTTGATCAAAGGGGTTCACTCCTAGAATATATCCGCTTAGTGCACAAGATTTTTCGAAGAAGTAAATCAATTTCCCTATTGAACGTGGCGTTAAGTCTGGAATATTAATCATAATATTAGGAACATCGCCATCTAAATGAGCGTATAAAGTGCCTTTCATAGCTTGTTGATTGACGTAGTTCATGCCTTTTCCTTTTAAATAATTCAAACCATCTAAATTATCATCATCCATAGGTACATCTAAATCAATTTCCATATTTTCGATATTGATGATGGTCTCAAATAGATTTTTTCTTCCATCTTGGATAATTTGACCAAGAGAATGAAGATCCGTAGAAAAGTTTACAGATGCAGGGAATATTCCCTTTTGATCTTTTCCTTCACTTTCTCCATAAAGTTGTTTCCACCATTCTGAAAAATACTGCAAATTAGGTTCGTAATTGACTAAAATTTCGATATCTTTACCTTTTTGGTACAGGATGTTTCGAGTTGCAGCATAAGCATAACAAGGATTATCTATATTTTCGCCGCTAAACTCTTTTACACCTTCTTTTATGCCTTCTAAAAATTTATCTATGTCAATGCCAGCGCATCCAATAGGAAGTAAACCCACTGGAGTACATACAGAGTATCGTCCACCTATATCGTCAGGGATAACAAATGAAGTGTAACCTTCGTTATCTGCCATCGTCTTGAGGGTTCCTTTTTGAGCATCTGTAGTTACGTAGATTCTCTTTGCTGCTTCTTCTTTACCGTATTGATTAATAAGTATATCCTTAAAAAATCGGAAAGCAATTGCAGGTTCTGTTGTAGTACCTGATTTTGAAATCACGTTGACACTAAAATCTTTACCTTTTATGACATCAAATAAATGTTTTAAATAGGTAGGGCTTATATTTTGACCAGCAAAGTAAACTTTAGGTGTCTTTCTTTCTTCTTGATTTAATTCATTGTAGAAAGTATGAGTAAGAGCCGTAATAACAGCCTTTGATCCAAGATAAGAACCACCTATTCCTATTACAATGAGTACCTCTGAATCTTTTTTGATTTTTTCAATAGCGTTTTTTACTTTTTCAAATTCTTCAGTATTTATATGGTCGGTATAATTCATCCAGCCAAGAAAATCATTTCCAGCTCCCATGCCCTCTTTTAATAACTTGTCTGATATCTGGACTATAGGCAAAATATTCTCTAATTCATGCTTTTTAACATATGAATTTGTACAATCAATGTAATTTGACATATTTATTCCTCCGTTTTTGTATATAACATTCTGTATGTTTATATTATAACTGCTTTTTATTTAAAAAACATGGTGGATTATATAATTAAGTTAGCCACCATTATACAAAAAAACGCCACGTGAA
>NZ_CALNCS010000095.1 GCF_937875145.1 Alkalibaculum bacchi
TTATTGACCACACTTTTCATCATAGAGGTCACTTTATTGGCTGTTTTCGCGGACATAACTGTAGATAATTCTTGTGGTTTTCCTTCTGTTCCTGTAAAACCTGTGATATTTTTTACTAAAATAGGTTTCATCATAATCCCATCATTGGCTATGGTAGAAACCATCATGGCCATGTGCAGAGGTGTGACTAAGAGTTCTCCTTGACCATAAGCAGTTACTGCTTGTTCACTTTTATTTAGCTTTTTACTAGGAAAATAACTCTTCTTTAGAGAAATCTCAAAATCAATAGATTGATTGAATAATAACTTTTCTGATAATCTTCTCAAATCTCCGTCGCCTAAAGCTACGCCTAATTCTGCAAAAGCTACATTGCTTGAGTAAGTGAGGGCTTCCTCTAAATTAATATTTCCATAGGCTTTTGCACCATAATTTTTAATCTCTTTTCCACCTATAGTAGTAACCCCTTTATCTTCAAAAGTAGTATCCCCTAGCCCGTTTTCAATGGCTGCGCTAGCTACAACCGTTTTAAAGGTTGACCCTGGCGGATATAGACCTTGAGTTGCTCTAGGTAGTAAAGGAGTATTTTCAGATTCTACAATAGAAGTCCAATTTTTTTCTAAAGTTGCGCTATTAGGATTGTAGTCTGGCTTGCTTACCATAGCTAGGATTTCTCCTGTTTTAGGGTTCATAACTACAATGGCTCCTTTATTTTCACCTAATAATTCTTGTCCTAAGGACTGCAATTCATGATCAATAGTCAAGTACAGATTATTTCCCTTGGAAGTCTGCCCCGTAATTTGATTTTTCAAATCGATAACGGGTCTTAATTCATTGATATTTAATAAATACTTATTGTAAGACGCCTCCAATAAAGCTTTTCCATAAGTCTTGGAGCTATAACCAATAATATGGCTGTACGTATTTTCATATGGGTAAATTCGCTTCTGTTCTGCTTCTTCTCCTTCTCTTTCGGAATAAGCAATAATTGTTCCATTTCGATCGTAAATATTTCCCCTTAAAACTGCATCTTCATATTCGCTTAACCTTTGATTGTAGCTATTAGATACAATTTGATCTTTTGTGAAAATTTCAAAATAGGTTAAATAAGCTATTAGGGAAAAGAATAGTACGCTTATGGCAATTAAAGATAAGATAATCCTCTTATTGGTATTCATACTCCGCCTCCCTCGATGTCCTTAGAAATACCCTGTAATATGCCTAATGCGATAAAGCTCGTAGTTAAGGAACTTCCTCCGTAACTAATAAAGGGTAAAGTAATTCCTGTTAAGGGAATGAGTTTGATAACGCCACCTATAATAATGAAAGTCTGAAAAGCAAATATTAAGGTAATCCCTAATGCAATAGCTTTATAGAATGTATTTTCAACAGTTAAAGCAATCTTAAATCCCCTATATACTAAAATATAGTAGAGCATAATGACCCCAACGCCACCTAAAATGCCCATTTCTTCACAAATAGCCGAAAAGATAAAATCTGTTTCTACCTCTGGAATATATCTGGGGCTACCGAGGCCTAAACCTCTACCAAAATAATCACCAGAGCCTATCGCAAAGAGGGATTGAGTAACTTGATAGCCCTTTCCAGCAATGTCTTCCCAAGGATTAAGCCACACATCAATTCGAACTTGAATGTGATTAACGAAAAGTACTCCTAAAAGGCCTCCAATAAAGGCAAGAGCAATATTTCCCAAAATCACCTTCCAATCATTTTCAAAGACAAACAAGAGCACAATGTGAATTAAAAAGAGTAAAACAGCTCCACCCCACTCTCTTTGCAATACAAAGAACACTAAAAAGACATAAGATACAATAGACAGCATAATATTATTAGGTATTTTAATGTCCCTCTCTTTAATTGTAAAGTTAGGCATTTTAATGTTTTTTTCTTTAATTGTAAAATCGGGCACTTTAATATCTCTTTCTTTAATTGAAAAGCTAGGCACTTCAAGAACATCCGGTTTTGCATAATAACAGGCTAAAAAGAAGACAAAGATAATCTTAATATATTCTGAAGGTTGAACGGAAAATCTTCCAATTCGAATCCAGTTTGTAGCACCACTTATATTTCTTCCAAATAGTAAAGTTAAAAGAAACAAAGCAATAGCTAAACCTATATAGAAGTAGGTGAGTTTGTTCCAAAACTTAATATTAGTAAAGACAAAATAAGTCAGCAAGAAGAGGATAATCCCTCCTGCAAACCAAATAATTTGTTTTGTCCCTAGCTCCGGGTCTAGGCGAAAAATCATAATCAGACCAATGCTACTTAACATAGCAACAATTAAAAATAAGTATAGATCCCCCCATTTTTTCCATCGTAGGAGAAAGTAGACAAAATAAATCATGGCAATCATAATAAGACAAGTAAGCAATACAGTCTTGCTTGGATTTCTTAAAAATAATAGTCCAAAGGCCAGAAGATTGAGAAAAACAATAAAGTAAATGGGTCTATAGCGGTTAAAAATCATCATTCTTCTTCATCCTCATATTCCGTTTCATCCACAAAAATAAAATCCAACTGGCCTAAGTGAATCTTATCTCCGTCTTGTAGTAAAACAGGTTCATCTCCAAGCTTTTCATCATTGACCAAAGTCCCATTGGTGCTGTCTAAATCTTGCACAAAACATTGATCCCCTTCAAAAGTAAAAGAGACGTGTTTCTTAGAGAGAAATGGATCTTGAATGGTAATTTCATTTTTATTGGACCGACCTATGGTTTTATTCCTATCTAAATCGTAAGTATCAAATGTTTTAAAGTTTAATTTTTCTCTTCGATTCATTAATTTTAAATAAGGCACCTTTTCATCTTCATTTCTACGATACCCTTTCATATAACTAATATCCAAATAAATCATGCGAATAATAGAAAAAATAAAAAGATAGATAATGATGACAAAAAGATATTTAAACACAGTAGCGATAATTTGATAAGTGTCTCCTAAAAAATCATATATTCTGAGCAGTATTTCGTACATATAATTTACTACCTCTTCTTTAAATTATTTACTTACCATTATATTACAAGCCTTGAAGGGATACAACTTTTAAGTTGTAAGATATCCGTTCTATGCCCTATGTAAAAGCATTTGGGATGACTATCTTGGTTTTAAGTTCATATTAAGTTCTATGTTCTAAGTTCTATGTTCTAAGTGTTAAAGCGATCTTCGGTGACATAAGTGTATATTAATAAAACAGATTCTTACATTTTTATTAAATAAAAATAAAGTCAAAGTATCTCCCTATTATTAGAAGGTACTTCGACTTTAAAATTGTTTATTCTGGCCACAAAATCTATATTTTCTACGTGACCTGCGGTGACTTAGGTGTTTTTAAATAGAAGCTACACCACATAACTATTTCGCGCTTGAAGTATTTGTTGCAATAGAGATCTTGTCGATAGTTACTGAAGTTTCCTTGTTTACGATATTTTGTATTTGTGCTGCTTGTGCTGTTGTCAATTGTTCTGCATCTACTACTACATTTACATATCCATCATGAATAAATACGATTGCATCGTTAAAGCCTTTTGAACGAATTAGATTTTCGATGACCATCTCTTGTTCACTTATTTTCACTAAACTAATCGCTTCTTGTTGTGCTAGATTTTTTGTCTCTTTATCTCCATCTTCTGATTTTGATATTTCTTCTAACATTGCAACATGTTGACTTCTACTTTGATCTCTCTCGATTTTGTAATCAACAAAGAATTCATCCGTCACAGCCATATTTCCAGTCATGATTTCATTTTCTGTCTCACTACTAACTAATTCTGCATTAATAGGTGCTTCTTCTGTGTTTACCTGGGCAGTGTCCGTATCCTTTTTAAAGAACATTTGGAAGTTAAGGTATCCTACAAAAACTAAAACTACTACCAAACCTAAAACCATTAAATTCTTGCTTCTTTTCAATTGAATAACCCCCTTGATTATTTTTAAATTTGTCTTATATATATTATTTCTTTCTTGAGTAAATCATAACTTTATGAGAAGGCAAATCAAGTACATTTTCCACACATTTTAAAAGATTGTATTTTATATCTGGATTAGAAGCACCGTCCGCCACTACGATGACTCCTTTTATACTTGGATAATTCTCAGTGATAATTAAGGGTTCATTAGAACCATTTTTATTGACCATAATTGCATTTAGATTTTTTTGACTTTCTTCAATAACTCTTTCACCTCCCTGATTGTCATTTTCAGTTGTGGTATTATTGGATTCTTGAGTGTTATAGGCAATTTCTTTTCTTTCTAGGCTTTCAAAGGTAATCATCACATCAATATTTCCTACACCCTCTATCTGCCCTAGAATACCCTTTAAGTCCTTTTGAATAGAAGACTGGTAATCGGATAAAGGTTGTGAGCTTGTGGTTT
>NZ_CALNCS010000096.1 GCF_937875145.1 Alkalibaculum bacchi
GGTGATTATATGCTTTTTCCTTCCCTTTATCAGTCCTTTTATACACATGTAGCGGCAAGCTTGCTATGGTTTCAGCAATTATTCTTACGCAGGCATATACAGCTGTTGTCTGCATGGCAGTTCTTTCATTGACTGTCTTGCCACTTGATGTTCCTCCGAAAAAGAAACTATATCGACTACCTCCAAGGCTGTTCTTGGGTTTGTCGCGGGAACGGAATAGGTTTCTAAATGGGTTTATATGATCACCTCCTGAAAATAGGCATAAAAAAAGCACCTCGATTGAGATGCTGTGTTGGGTCGTAAGAGAGTTATACTTCCGGAATAGCAAATGACCCGTTTTCAATTCTGTTCAATAATTCACGGGCTGTTTGTGCGGCTTCCGGAAACTCTCTTTGTAATCTGCTGGAATTAGCTGCTAGCTCTATCGCTTGTACAATTCGTCCAGCGCGAATTATCCGCCATAGGGAATTGAGTCGTGTACGGGTACCACCTTCGTTTTTATCAGGGCCCTCACCATTATTGAATATCTCTTCTACGAGATGAGTTCTTTTGACATCATCACGCAATTCATCAATACGAACTAAAAAGGCTTCAGTATATAATGCGACAAACCACAGGCCTGCAGAACGGTATGCATTCTGGAATTGCTTATCTGTAATTGTTAATACCACTTTCTTCACCTCCTTCTGAAACTATAGTAGCAGAAAAAGTGCAGCTTGACTTTAACATTTCAAAAATCATACGACGGCTACAAGCTGGCTGTTTTTCCGGAAGATACAATTTCACTTCCATCAGTTTCAAAGCGCATATATTCATGCGGAAGGTCTTTGCTAAATGGATTCTACAGCACCTAAATTTCAGATAATTTTTAAACACTCTGATTCTATAATACATTCTTCACAATTAGGATTTCGTGGTCTGCACCAAGTTCTCCCAATCTCCCAACATGAAAAATCTATTATACCAGGAAACTCTGGACACAATTCTCTTGCTTTGTAAATAATAGAGTCAATGTTGGCATCTTTATCTACAAGTCCACTTCTTCTTAATACTCTAAGAATATGTACATCCGGTGAAATATCTATGGAGTAATAATCGGAAAATGGAACTTTATATTGTCTAGCTAGAATATTAGTAGCCATAGTAGCTATTTTTATTCCAACGCCATTAAATTGTAAAAATCTATAGACCACAGTAGCACTACTCGGATTATTTGCCCATATTTTTGCGGCATCACCATCATAATCTTTTACAATTCTTTTCACAGCACTATAAAATACATTAGCCATTGTATCATTGAAACGGTGGAGAGTATTTTCATTAAATAATTTTAAATACTCTTCTAGAGATATACTATTTAAAGTCTCAATAGAAAAATCACCTATGATTTTCTTTAGCCTTATTGGTATCATCCAGGCAATTTCAGCTTTAACCTGCCTATCCATACAGCAAGCTAATACATAAGCATGAGGGAAATTTATAATATCATTTAAGAAAGCATTTGCTTCTTGATCCTCAACTAATTGGGCAGAATTTTCCTCAGGATTATCAAATCTCAATTTACCAATTGTCACTAATAAATGTTCATCTTTCTTTTTTACAATCATCCCGTCCCCCTAGGTATCTAAATCATAATATTTTTGCATTTTTGCTTTTATTTTCTAAACTTGTTACTTATAATCATATCACAAAAATAGGATGATTATATGAAAAGGATTCCCCTTTCGTCATAAACGCTCGCGCCTGTAATGCCTCCACACCTTATCGCTCGGTCAAGTGCCATAATCGTTGCTATAACACCGTCGATTCGTTCAGTGGACTTTTCCTTATCCGCTTTGATATTACCTGCAGGATCTGTTCGAATGTATATGTTATCCATCATCCATCGAAGAACCGGATGTCCACCATGAGCAATTTTCTGCTCCAAAGTAAGATTCATCAGTTCTTTGGTAGGCGGTGACATATCCTTAAACCCCTGACCGAAAGGTACCACAGTAAACCCTAAACCTTCAAGGTTTTGTACCATCTGCACCGCTCCCCAACGATCAAAGGCAATTTCTCTAATGTTATATTTCGTGCCAAGTTCTTCAATAAAGGTTTCAATAAAGCCATAATGGACCACGTTGCCTTCTGTGGTTTTTATAAATCCTTGCTTTGCCCACAGATCATAGTTAACGTGATCACGCCTCACACGTAAATCAACTGTGTCCTCTGGGATCCAGAAGAATAGCATAACAATATATTTATCATCCTCATCTAGCGGCGGAAATACCAGGACAAATGCTGTGACGTCGGTAGAAGAAGATAGGTCAAGGCCACCATAACAGACACGGCCTTCCAACGATTCCGGGTCAACTGCAAAAGCACAGGCATCCCACTTATCCATTGGCATCCAGCGCATTGATTGCTTAACCCATTGATTGAGCCTGAGCTGCCTAAAGCTATTCTCCTCAGCAGGATTCTGCCTTGCTGATTCAAAGGCAGCTTTGACTCTGTCCATACCTACTGTAATGCCAAGAGAAGGATTTGCCTTTTTCCACACATTCGGATCCGTCCAGTCATCTTCAAGTGCAGCACCATATATAACAGGGTAGAAAGTTGGATCGTGCCTTCTGGTGCACTTCCCAGCAGATGCTGTTCTGATTGTCCCCAGCAGTAGTTATAAGAAAATATAGTGGCTGCATTCTTGCATCACCACTACCCTTAGTCATTACATCGTACAGCTTTCTATTTGGCTGAGTATGAAGTTCATCAAATACCACACCATGAGTATTGAAGCCATGTTTATTAGCTACATCAGCAGAAAGTACTTGATAAATGCTATTTGTCGGTTTGTAAATAATTCGCTTTGTGGAGTCAAGGATCTTCACCCGTTTTGCTAAAGCTGGGCACATCCGCACCATATCAGCTGCTACATTAAAAACTATCGATGCCTGGTTACGGTCTGCAGCACATCCGTAGACCTCTGCACGTTCCTCATTATCACCGCATGTGAGCAACAGGGCAATAGCCGCCGCAAGCTCACTTTTTCCCATCTTCTTGGGTATTTCCACATAAGCAGTATTAAACTGCCGGTATTCATTTGGTTTAAGCGTTCCAAATAC
>NZ_CALNCS010000097.1 GCF_937875145.1 Alkalibaculum bacchi
TAGCATCTCTTGCATTAGCATTGTCCTTATCTGCCCAAATACAACTTAAGGGCACTGCCCCCCTTGAATTCTTCTTTTTGGATGAGGGCTTTGGCACCCTTGACGATGAGGTTTTAGAAGTAGTAATGGATTGCTTAGAGAGAATCCACCACGAAAAATTGTCTATTGGCATTATTAGCCATGTAGAGTCTATTAAAAATCGGGTTCCCGTAAAACTATTGATTGAGCCTGCAAAAGCTGGTTTAGGTGGAAGTAAAGTAATAATCGAATATAGTTAATGAATAATGATAGATGGATAGGAATGAGGGCTTTGGGCATACCTCATCTATCCATTTAAAAATATCTATGTTAAAATGAAGTAATTACAAAGGATAAAGAAATAGAGGGATATACTTATGAAACATATTGTCATAACGGCAGGGGGTACTGTTGAAAAAATTGATGAAGTGCGCCAAATCACCAACACTAGTACGGGCAAATTAGCTCGTTTAATTTGTAAAGAGGTCTTAGACTATCTTGGGGATGAAGATTTTACCGTTCATTATATAATGTCTAAGAGGGCTGTAAAACCTGAGGTTGTACAGAGTAAGGTGATGATCTATCCTGTAAGTGATACACAAAGTGTAATAGATGCAATCGACAAAGTGTATTCACAATATAAGGTAGATTATTTTGTTCACTCAATGGCTGTTTCTGATTTTACAACAAATTATACAGCGCCAGTGAAGCTTTTAGCAAAAGAGATATTTAGTTTAATAGAGAGCTGTCCTATAGAAAATGTAGAAAAAAGAATACAAGAGATTTTAACCAGTCCTCACAGCGCGTCACTAAAAGGGTCAAAAATCTCCTCTAAAGAAGATATTGTACTAGGTTTAAGAAGAACGCCTAAGGTTATATCTCATATTAAAAGTAGAGACCCAGAGACTTTTTTAGTAGGGTTTAAATTGCTAAACGGCGTATCAGAAGAGCGATTAATAGAAGTGGCAGATAAACTGGCAATAGACAATCACTGTGATCTGGTTTTAGCGAATGATATGTGTAATATTGATAGTCAGAAACATGAAGCCATACTACTAAAAGATGGATGTATTGTGGAGCGATTTAATACAAAAGATGAAATTGCAAAGGGAATTGTAATGAGAATGTTAGGAGAGAATAAATGAGTAAATGTATTACGGTAGGTGTAACTGGAGGAATCGCAGCATACAAAGCGGCAGAGATCGTCAATAATTTAGTAAAAAAGGGGTTTGAAGTCCATGTAATTATGACGAGAAATGCGACGGAATTTGTGCAACCACTAACTTTTCAAACCTTATCTCATAATAAAGTGGTTGTAGATATGTTTGATAAAATAGACAAATGGGATACAGAGCATATCTCACTTGCAAAAAAGACGGATTTATTTATTATTGTACCCGCTACGGCTAATTTTATCGGGAAACTAGCTAACGGAATAGCTGATGATATGCTACAAACCACCTTAATGGCTACAAAAGCCAAGGTCATGATTGCCCCAGCTATGAATACTGGCATGTGGGAAAATCCAATTCTCCAAGATAATCTTAAGAAGTTACAAAGATATGGTTATACTATACTAGACACCGATAGTGGCCGACTAGCTTGTGGAGATGTGGGCAGTGGAAAATTGTTAGATTGGCACATTATTGTAGATAAGGTAGTAGAGCAGATAAATTGTGAATAATAAGGAGAGTTAAATTTATGGATAAAAGATTCGTCTTTTTACTATATAATCCTGTTGCTGGGAATAAAAGTTTTCCTAATCACCTAGATTATTTTATTGAGGTATTTCAAAATAAAGGTTATGAGGTACATTTATTCCGAACAAGTTGTGTGGAGGACTTTTCTAATGTCTTTGAAAATAGGGACGTGTCTATATATGAGGCTATATTTATTGCAGGCGGAGACGGATCTGTAAATGCTCTCGTCAATAGTATGATTAAGCTTAATATCGATATATCCTTAGGTATTATTCCAGCAGGTACTATGAATGATATTTGTTATAATATTGGTATGTCTATGGATATAAGACAAGCTATAGAATCCTTGTCTGTATTACAGACAGAGTACGTGGATGTAGGACTTGTAAACAATCAGTGCTTCTTAAATGTATGTGGTGGTGGTCTATTTATGGAAATCTCTCAAAATACAGATCGCCAACTGAAAAATGTAATGGGGAGAGTCGCCTATTATATTACTGGCATTCAGCAATTACCAAATTTTAAGAAACTAAAGCTAAGGATTTCTACAGAGGAACAAGTTATAGAGGATGAGTTTTACTTTTTCATTGTTATGAACGGAAGGGGCGCTGGAGGCTTTCACAAATTGGCTCCAGAAGCTATGATGAACGATGGGAAACTAGACTTGATTGCTATAAAAGTATGTCCTCTAAACGAACTCTCTGTGGTATTTGCAAAAATCTTAAGAGGAACTCATTTATCCTACAAAAATATAATTCATATACAAAGTAATTGTTTTCTCATTGAAAATATAGAGGAAGATTACAATGTAACCACGGATATAGACGGAGAAGAAGGCCCTAGTATGCCTCTAGACCTTAGGATTTTTCCAAGAAAGCTTAAAATGATTTTACCACCGAAAGACTAGCGAATAAAGATTACAATCCCACTTCAAGATTTGCCAGAAGTGGGAGACTTGTTTTTCTATCCGATTATTCAAAGTAAACATATAAGATTAATAAAATCAAACATTTACAAGAATTCAGTAATGGTATATAATACTTTCATGTTATAATGAATTTTAAACAATATTTTAATTTGAGTTTATAATAAGTGATAGAAAATGATTATAGGAGTTTGCAATGAAAGAAAAAATCATAGAGATAAAAGAGTTGACAAAATCCTTTTATACAAAGGATGGAGAAGTAAAGGCATTAGATCACATTGATTTAACAATACATAAAGGCGATATTTTTGGAATCATTGGTATGAGTGGCGCAGGTAAGAGTACCTTAGTCCGCTGTATGAATTTTTTAGAAGTTCCTACATCAGGTACGGTCATTGTAGACGGACAAGATCTATCTGCTTTAAGCAAAAAAGGATTAAGAGAACTAAGACATTCTATGGGAATGATTTTTCAGCAGTTTAATCTATTAATGCAAAAGACAGTTATGGAAAATGTATGTTTCCCACTAGAGATTGCAGGGGTCAACAAAGCAGAAGCACAAGAAAAAGCAAGAGAACTCCTAGCGATAGTAGGATTAGAGAATAAGGAGAAGGCATATCCTTCCCAATTAAGTGGTGGTCAAAAGCAAAGAGTTGCCATTGCCAGAGCTCTAGCCACAGATCCTAAAGTATTACTATGTGACGAAGCAACCTCAGCACTAGATCCTACTACAACTCGTTCGATTTTAGCCCTATTAAAAGACATTAATAAAAGACTTAATATTACGATTGTCATCATCACTCATGAGATGAGTGTTATAGAAGGTATCTGTTCTCATGTTGCCATAATTGATCAGAGTAAGATAGCAGAATCTGGACGAGTTCAAGAAATATTTACTCATCCTACAACTCTTGCCGCTCAGAAATTAGTCTATCCAGACGGACAAAAAACTAGCGAAAATATAGGAAAGAGGTCCTTACGTATTGTATTTGACGGTAGTTCTTCTTATGATCCAGTAGTGTCCGAGATGATTTTAGCCTGTAAAGCACCAGTCAATATTCTCTATGCAGATATGAAAGACATCGAAGGAACAGCTATTGGACAGATGGTCATACAATTGCCTTCTGATGAAAACTTAGCTGAAAAAATTATTCATTATCTAAAGAGCAGAAATCTTACAGTAGAAGAGGTGAATTATCGTGCTTGATAGTGCAACCATATCCATGTTTGCCGTAGGCTTATTAGAGTCTTTGTATATGACATTAGTCAGTACATTTATTGCCTATTTAATAGGATTACCAATGGGTATCTTAGCTGTTGTAACGGAAAAAGATAATATTTTGCCAATAAAGTCGTTAAATAGCATTTTAAATACCATTATAAATATTACTCGTTCTATACCTTTTTTAATTTTAATGATTGCCATTATACCTTTGACTAAGAAGATAGTTGGTACACCTATTGGTTCTACTGCAACTATTGTACCTCTAGTAGTTTCAGCAGCTCCTTTTATTGCTAGAATGGTAGAATCTTCTATTAAGGAAGTAGATAAAGGTGTTATTGAGGCAGCTTTATCCATGGGAGCATCACCCTTTCAGATTATATATAAGGTAATGCTACCCGAGGCAAAACCTTCTTTAATCGTTGGCGTGGCCATAGTTACTACAACGATTTTAGGTTATTCAGCTATGGCAGGAGCTGTAGGTGGAGGTGGTTTAGGAGCCATTGCTATTAATTATGGATATCATAGATATGAGTACTTTATTATGTTTATAACCATTATATTGTTAATCATTTTAGTACAAATTTTTCAAGAAATTGGCATGAGAATTGCCGATAAACAAGATAGAAGAAAATAAAAAATATAAGGGGGAATCATTTATGAAAAAAATTATGGCTTTATTAACAGTTGCAGTTTTATCCATCTTTGTATTTGCAGGTTGTGGCGCGTCTGACGACAAGACTATAACAATTGGTGCAAGTCCATCTCCTCATGCAGAAATTTTAGGCGTGGCAAAAGAAGTATTAGCAGAGGAAGGTTATACTTTAGACATTAAGGAATTTACGGATTATGTTGTCCCAAATACGGCTTTAGACTCTGGAGACATTGATGCGAATTTCTTTCAACACAAACCTTATTTAGATGATTTTAATGCACAAAAAGGTACAAAGTTAGCATCTATTGCATTTATTCACTATGAACCACTAGGTTTATATCCAGGAAAAACAGCAAGCCTTGATAAATTAGCAGATGGTGCTACTATAGCTGTTCCCAATGATACGACAAATGAGGCAAGAGCATTGTTGTTATTAGAATCAGCTGGACTGATAAAGGTAGACCCAAATGCAGGTTTACAAGCTACAATAAGAGATATTACACATAATCCTAAAAAGCTAGTGATTAAAGAAATAGAGGCAGCTCAAGTTGCTAGAATGTTAGAAGACGTAGATATGGCAGTAGTCAATGGAAATTACGCCCTACTAGCTGAATTAGACGTTGAAAATGACGCATTAGTAAAAGAAGAAAAAGACTCTTTAGCTGCTACTACTTATGCAAATATTGTAGCTGTTCACCAAGGAGACGAGGAAAGAGAAGATCTAAAAGCTCTAGTAAAAGCACTACAATCAGACAAAGTAAAAGAGTTTATCCAAGAGAAATATGAGGGTTCTGTTGTACCAATGTTTTAATAAAGGTAGTCGGCAAAAATTATGCTATCTTAATATCATCCTAGCTACTATCGCAGTCACACAAGAGCGTTAGCGAAGAATCTTAGCAATAATTATAGAAAAAGCTTAGATACATGTATCTAAGCTTTTTCTATGTAGTTTATGATATCTTCTGCATGATCTACTACGATTTCAGGGTTTAGTGTTAGTAGGTAGTCTTTGTCTCGAAAGCCCCATGCAACCACAATGCACTTCATACCTGCATTTTTAGCTGTTTTTATATCTACTTCAGAATCCCCTATGTAAATACACTCTTCTAGTTTAGCTCCTATCATCTCGGCCAGGGCAAGAGCTCCACTTGGGTCGGGTTTTCTCTTATATTCGTCATGAGAGCCAATGACTTTGATGAAATTCCACTTGCTTAGGTATTCATCTACGATAAAATCTGTTACGTCCTGATTTTTATTGGTGTTAATTGCTAAGGGGATACCTAAATCTGTGATTTCATCTAGTATAGTAGAGATACCTGGGTAAAGATTCATGCCTGTTGCATAGTGTTTGCCATAGACCTTATTCATCATTTTATAATACTTTTCTACTGATTCTGAATCCTTATATTCCTCGGGAAGGGCTCTGTATACTAAATGTTTAATGCCATTACCTACAAATTCCTTGTATTTCAAAGTAGGGTATGTTTCAAAATCATTATCTTTTAGAACCTGATTCATAGAAAAGGCAAGCCCCTCTAATGAATCTAC
>NZ_CALNCS010000098.1 GCF_937875145.1 Alkalibaculum bacchi
CGTTAAGGAGACTGCTGACGCCATAAACGGTCTGCTTATACGCTTCGGGTTTACCAATTTTAAGGTAGCGATTTCCGAAGACGGCAAACATTACCGCATTGAGCGCAACGACGGGACCCCCGTTAATGACACGCTTAGCGAGGGCGAGTCGAGTTTTTTGACCTTCCTTTACTTTTACCATCTCATGAATGGAAGCCTTGAAACTACAGGGACGACCGACAAGCGTGTTGTCGTGATTGATGATCCAATTACGAGCATGGACGCTGACGTATTGTTTGTTGTCAGTTCACTTGTGCGTCAGCTTGAGAAAGAAGCACGAGATGGAAGCAGCAAAACCGAGCAGCTAATTGTCTTGACGCACAACATTACGTTTCATCGTGAAATTACTTATATACGCGGTGGCGAAGGTGATAAGAAAACTTCGTATTACGTAATTCGCAAGGCTGGTGGGCACTCTAAAATCGAGCACTGCGTTAATAATCCCGTTAGCAGTACATACGAGTTGCTATGGACAGATCTATGTCGTTCCGACTGCAGCTCGCTAACAGCGCAAAACATTTCTCGGCGCATAACCGAGACGTTCTTCAAGCTAGTGGGAGGACTTGAACCAGATGACATTATTGCTGCTATGTCGAGCCCTGACCGAGAGGTTGCACGTTCATTCATGTCCTGGGCTCATGCAGGTTCCCACAGCCCCTTTGATGATGAGACGTTCGTGAACTCAACTGAGACGACCGATGTGTACAGGCGTGTACTTGGTTTGGTATTTGAAAATGCAGGATATGAAAAGCACTACAAGGAAATGATTGCCAAGTGTAGCGAGCGTGCGAACCAAAACTAGGCGTCAGCTGTCAATTTGCGAAAGAAATCTTAGATCAGGGGGCGCGGACAAACAAGTCCGAATTGGAGTGAAAGGGGCGCATCCTCGCATAGGCGAGTTCGAGAGCAAACCATCTCCCGGACACTATTTCGCACGCGGTTCATAGGAATACCATCAGGTTAGCCAGGCAAGCCCATGAGCGCTGACATGACGTCGCCACCTGTCGAGTACGTCGAGTACTTCGACAACACTCTGGCGGTGTACCGGGGATCTATGGATTTGCAAAAATAGATGAGGCCCAAGATTCTCTCTGGCTCGCCTTCGCCATATCGCAGATACCTGTACAGCTCTGATTTAAGCTGCCCCTTTCTCCTCGCCCCGATGCTCAAACTCCCCTCTGGGGTCACGGTGACACCCGTGATTCTCCTGGCATCGCCTCTTCCGACGCAACGGGTTTTCTGCGCGTTCAGCTTGAAGCCGTATTGGGATAGCACGGTGTCCACCATTTGAACGACTCGAGCCTTGTCAATCCAGCGATCAGATGAGATACAGATGTCGTCCGAGTATCTTGAGTAGCGGTAGGCGATCCCTAGCTGGCCTTTTATCTCGGCGTCGGCGGGAAGCAGTATTCTGTTGGCAATCGCGGGGGAGGATGGGCTCCCGACCGCCAGGCCACCACCCATCGTAGAGAGGTCCGTGAGCAGCATGGCTTCGTCAACCGCGAGCTCACGTGGGGCTGCTTCGGCTTTCTCCTGAATGCTGAGACCCGAGAAGACCCGAAACACTCTCGCCGATTTGCAGCTTGGGAAAAAGCTCCTGATATCCAGATATAGGTGATGAGCGTCCCTCTGATGGATTGACGCATTTTCGACGATTGACGATCCGGGTTCATATGCCGTGACGAACGATGGAAGACGGCCGCTGGAGGCCCTGACAAGATCTGATATCCAGCACTGTATTAGCTTGAGCTCTGGCTTGGGGGCAAATAGCACCCTGCCATCGACAGCAAACCGCCGGTAGTTCTGCCGGGAAGAGTTTGCGAGCGCTCTGATAGCCTCGGGAGAAAGGGGTAGGTCCTCAGCGATCGTATCGACGATAGACATCCTTTGCCCCCACTACTCCCATTTTTCGCTTCCTAAGAAGCACCTGGGCGATCACGCGCTTGAAGTCCGGGTCATTCGCTCCCTTAAAC
>NZ_CALNCS010000099.1 GCF_937875145.1 Alkalibaculum bacchi
CTGAAAAGTCTGTAATATCAAGGCTCCATAAAAAAATGGCGGAGGCGTGTGAGAGACCTTACAAAAGCGTTGCAATTACTGCATTTGCAACACCTTAACGGACGATAGTGTAACAGTTAATGTCATAAAAAGCAAGAACAACCCCCACCGTTATTATTTTGATGAATAGCATCATAAATTGAGAATTTCATTTAAAAATAATCTTAATAAAGTTATAAGATTACATTGAATCGTTAAAAGTTGCCAACTTGTTAATATCCACGTGTTGGATTGATTATAAAACGTACAACAAATTCTTTATTGATGTTTGTCTATTTTTATAACATGTTCCACACCATTGATTGTTACCTTAAGAGTAGTGGCTGTCCTCTCCTTAATTTTTATATCGGCGTAATGAAATTGCCTATGATGGTTGGGGCAAAGAACAATAATATTTTGGGGATGATCCCAGCCTCCTTGAGATAGTTGTTCAAGATGGTGAGCTTCAGCATAAGGTTCCCCATTAGTTTTAAGGAAAGTAAAGCCACATCCTTCGATAGAACATTTAAAATCATAAAGTTCTTTTATAGCTCTTCCAACTTGCCCTCGTTCATAGCGTTTTACATTAGATATTTTATAGGGAGCTTCTTTCTTGTTACTACTTTTGTTGATGCTCTCTCTAACAATATCTCGTGCACGGGCTTTTTTTTGTTCCTTTGTAAGTCCTTTAAAAAGTCTTTCTGCTTCTTTCTCGATGGATTCTAATTTCTTCCCTTCCTTATTTAGAAGAGGATGTTCTTTGGCTTCGTTCAGAGCTTCGTTTATACATTCGTCTGAGGAAAAATTACCCGATGAAAGGGTGTTTATGAAAAAACCAATACTTTTATGTTTTCTAATGATTTCTTGAGTTGCTTTTGAATTTAGTCGACTGAATCCCTGAGGAAACCAATTAGGCTTGTATCTTACCTCTTCGCTAAAGTTTGCAACAGGAATATTAACCTCAGAAACATCTTTAAGGAAGTAGATCAACTGCCAAGTAATTCCATCGTTGTCTTTCCCCCAAAAGAATTCAGCAAGAGGCGCTTTGTCAACTTTGTAAGCTACATAGCCTGCATGTGTAAATATTTTATTACAGTAAACTAACATAGCATCTCCAGGAGTTAATTGCATCCAAATCCTTTTAAGATAAGGAGAGGATTTTATCCCCCATACTTTGATTGATGTGTCAGCAAAAATAACTTTTAGCTCTCTTAATTCTTTCTTAGATAATAAGTGCTTAAAGTTTTCAAGATAGACACTCCCACATATAGTGTCTTGGTAGTGTTTTTTTGCTGCTCCGCCTCCTGTAAAATAATAAAGGTTTTCCATTTTCAACTTCCTCCTCAATCTAGAACTCAGTGTATTTCCTGGCATTTCCACGAGCTTTTTCGATAGGATATTTCTGATGGTTTTTTAAAATCTTTTTTTGTGTTGCTTCAATTACATCAATTCCATATGTATGGCTTAAAAGTAGGAGATAAATAAACACATCTGCTATTTCATCTCGTAAACAATCTATTTTATCCTCTGAAATAGATTGGTCTTCTTTTAGCCACTGAAATAACTCAAGAAGTTCCGCTGCTTCAATACTAATAGAAACAGCAAGATTTTTGGGAGAATGAAATTGTTTCCAGTCTCTTTCATCTCGAAACGTGAGGACAGCTTTCACAAGATTATTTATTTCCTGATTCATCAAATTCCCTCCGATTTAATAAAATTACTTTTTTGCAAATAATCCCTATCCTTGTCATTATAAAAAAGACAGATAAACAAAAAACACAAAATATTTCTTTTAAAGAATAAATTTATTTTCTTTTTATAATATGCTTCTTACATTATTTTTATATCCAAGTTCAGATATGAATTGTTCTTGTAATTTCTTCATGTTCCTTAAATAAATGTAAAATTTCTTATTTGTACTATCAACAACAAAGAACCTCTTTATTTCTTTTTTTTTCTAAATGGGATTTTAGATTATCAATAGGACAAATACCACGCATAAACTCTCCTTCTTGCAATCTTCTTGGGAATTCTAAACCTGAGATATTAAGAATAATAAATTGCATATTTCCCCCCCGATTATCCCTTGCATGGAGCTCTCCACCTATAGAAGTAACAACAACTGTAGTTCTACCTATATTTGTAATCACAAAAGAAAAGCTAGGATTTCTTTCACATCCGCAACCTATAAATTCAACTAAATTAACATCTAACCTTAGCTTTTTTAATTCTTTCCAGTGCATAAAAATACACCAACCTATTGTCCAGCACAAACTAACTGTTGCAATGATGGCACCATAAAAAGCAGCTAGTTGAGTTAAAATCAAGTTTTCAAACAAGAAAATCCCTCCAAGTGCAAACTTAATACCAAAATGTTATATTATTATAATAATTTAGATGTCACTTATTTACATTATGTTGCATTCGTTAAAACCACCTAAAGCCAGTTATAGCAATAGTTTACATCACTTTTAGACATCAATCATTGTTCAATGTTGATTTTAAATGACTCATAATGTATTATGACAAGCATTGAATGCCATTCAAACACCCTTTAATATCTAGCTTGAAAGGAGCGTATCAACATTGGAATTTGTTCAGCCTATTAGAGACAAGCGCAAGATTGAGGCCATGAAAAAAGTTTTAAAGAGTGAAAGTGTGAGGGATTACGCACTCTTTGTCTTAGGAATCAATTCAGGTCTCCGTATTTCAGACCTCCTTGCTTTATCAGTTGATGATGTAACAACAGAGACAGGAAACATAAAGGAACGGATTACACTAAAAGAGAATAAGACAGGCAAGACAAAAGACTTTCCAATAGGAACATCCGCACATAAAGCCCTTAAAGAATATTTAGATACATCCAGTTTAGAAACAACATCACCTCTCTTTCTTTCAAGAAAAGGAACTAAGGCCATACGAAGAGAGCAAGCTTACCGAATCCTTAACAACGCAGCCAGAACAGTAGGTATTAAAGACAAGATAGGAACCCATACGTTAAGAAAAACATTTGCATACCATGCCTATAAGAGCGGTTACGACTTGTCTATGATACAGAAGTTATTGAATCATTCAGCACCTTCTGTAACGCTAAGATACATAGGCATTACTCAAGAAGAGATGGACGACGTTTACTTGACGTTGAACCTTTAAGATAAAGAAAGAAGAGAAGAGAATAACTTATTTACTTTAAGTCGTATTCTTTTGTATTAAGAACACCCCCGCACTTGGGGGGTTAGAGAAAAGGGACGTTACACTATATAAAGGCGCTCATAAAAATTTATGCCTAATTTTAACGACATTGTACCTCAATTTAACAATGACATGTCATCTGTTTTCCCTTCTTATTTCAATAAAATGAAATTCAATTAGATATATTGGCTATTCAAGCTGTTCTGCTCACTTTTCCCTTTATTTCGACCTGCCAGAATCGCTCACAACATGCCTAACTTTACATAGAGGTATGTTGATATATCTCATAAAACAGCCTTATTTACTACAAAGAAAAGAGACAGAGCAGTTATTCATCTGCTTACTTTATTGAATTCAGTATTTAACTACCATGAATATATTATGAGGTTTATCTAAAAAAGACTTTAATATCAACGCTAAGAGGTCTATCTACTGTTAAGCCAGTCTTTATATTCCTTGGTTGAATAATTGTCATAGAAATGATTTTGAAGGCTTAATGTCGCCTTGAATTAAATATAACAAGGTATGAATTAATATCTTTACTATTTTTGTCTTGTATTCAAGTTGGGTAGGATTAAAGAGAACCCTTGTAGCTTTAAGTTACAAAGGCTCTCTTCATTAAATTTTGGAGGGAGTTTATTTTGAAAGGTGTTTATGTTAGGAATGACATTTACTTCCATTGCTTTTGAATCATGTTGTTGGACTATGGCGTAAAGCTGTAGTCCTCTTTTATTTTATCTAAACTTACAAAGGAGTATTTTAAAATGACAGAATTAACAGGAGCAAATGCAATGGAGATTTTTAATTTTGATGATGATGTAGAGAAGCAGGTAAGAGTTATTGTAGATGATAAAGGTGAACCTTGGTTTGTAGCTAAAGATGTAGCCGAGATACTTGGTTATGCCCTTCCACGAAAAGCTGTACTAGATCATTGTATGTCTGCATTACAAATAAAATATACCGAAGCACTACTGTTAGAGAGTTCCAAAATGGAACGCACTACAGGTAGGGGTGGGCTGCGTGCTAACACTACTATAAAAATTATACCTATTGGAGATGTTTGCAGACTTATTGTTGGGTCTAAGCTACCTTCAGCACAACGTTTTGAACGTTGGGTATTTGATGAAGTCTTGCCTACTATACTTAAACATGGTGTTTACGCCACACCAGTGACACTAGAGAAAATGCTCGATGATCCTGACACTATGATATCAATGTTGAATGTTATTAAAGAAGAGCGAAAAAAGAGAGCCGAAATTGAACAGGAGAACGCCACACTAAAACCTAAAGCTCTTGTCTTTGATACACACTATGCTCAAGGGAACGTAGTTTCAGCTTGTGAGTTTGTAAGAACACTTGATGGTATAGATAAAATAAAGTTTAAACGTAGAATGGCAGAATTGGGCTATTTCTATAAGCTGCCTACACGTAGTACATATCGTGTATATTCTAAATACTTAGGCCCCGATAAGTTGTTCATGGAGAAACATTATGTACGTTATGATCAATTTACTGTTCGTATTTCTTATGTCCTAATACCTACTAGAATAATGAGACACTAGTCTATTATCATTGTCTATTAGCAGAATAGAGCAATGAGAGTAGAAAACACAGGCACTAAGGTTTACCAAGGACACTCTTACATGAGCGTTATTGCTAACGAAAAATAAAAGCCCCTGTAGCGTAATGAGGCTACAAGAGGCCATCTATGATGTTAATAAAGGTGTCATAATAGCCCTTAAGTTAAAATGATAGGGATTAATGACATCTGATTAAAAGAGTTCTACAACAACAAGATAATGAATGTCTTTAAAATGTAGTAGTGAAGGACTGTAAGTAATAACAAGTCTTGTCCTGTCTACAGGCTTATTAAGCTAGACTTAGCTATCTTAATCTTAAGAAGGGTAAAGTACGTTAATATGATGTTGATTGTCTCATCCATTTGTATATGACACTTTGTCTTTAGTCCAGTTATACAAGCAAGAGTGAGAGTCAAGCATATCTAAAGTTTTCTTCATGTCTTTTAGTGTAACTAACTAATCATGAAGATTGCTTTACTACTTCTTGAGAATTCTCTTATTAAGGAAGTTATTAATACATATTATTTAATACATCATAATCATCATTACCTTAGATACACTTAAGTACACTTAAGTATCTTAAGTAATCTTAAGTTTTCTTTTTGTTCTCTTTTGTTTACCCCTATAGGTGTCCACTAATTTAAATCCACGTCTTTTTATAGCTAAAAGAAGATACTAAAAAATTAGTGTTTATCTTTTATTTGACATGTCCATTATCACTGTTCTTTACTGGTCTTTATTTCTTTTAAGACACGTTCTTACCTTAAGGATATCTTACATGTTTGTTATTCTTTTTACTTCTTATTTTCTCAATCATCATCTTTTTGCTTTTATCATTTTTTTACCCCTTTCGTTCTCTTTAGTTTTCTTTTTGTTTATTCATAAGGTGTCCATTAATTCATAACCCAGTATTCATGAGATTTCACACGATTATGAATACAATGAAATAAAATAGCCATTTGTGCTATGGAATTTAAACAAGTTTAGTTAGCTGTGAAATATTGATTCATGGAGGATATAGTTAATAGGTGATGTCGTTTTTATTATATTTCTCTAAAAAGGGTATCAGGACACCTCTAGGGTGTTCAAAGTTGATTTGTTGGTGTAATTAATCGTCTTGAGAAAAGGGAGAGTGCTTGGGGTTATTTTGAGACGTTAAGAAAAAAATAGAAGAGGTCAGTTTATCATAATTCCGTACCTCTTCTATCTGATTACAACTACTTGTAAGATCCTACGTGGCCTGGGTGAAACGTCTTGTAGCTAATTCCTAGCAATTCCTAAGTTAGCTCTTGAAAAGACAATATGGAGTCTACCAATCCAGAAACAATCGTCTAAGTAGTTTTTATTCTTGTAATTTTCATGGTGATAAAACTCTAAGCCTTTGACTTCATTTTTAGGGAGAACGTCAATAAAAAAATCAGCTTGTTTTACTCCTGTAAGTTGAGCAAAAAATGAGAGCGTTAATTCAGTAAGTCTTGTAATAGTCATGGCTTATAGTTGCCTCCTAATTATTTTTTAGTCAGTAGGAGAAATAATTGTTATATCCTCCTTGTTCTTTAATTGCTTGTACAAGTGGCTCTAAGTTAACTTCCGGTGTAACCTTAATTGTTAGTTCTTTATAAATTATTCTGATATCGTAATCTTTGCCGTAACGATCAAGAGTAATGTCTTTACCTTGTTCATGTCCGATTACTTGCTTAATGAACCTTGGCTTTATCTGTTTTTGTTTACATAGGTTTGCAAAAGTATGCCTAAAGCTGTGAAAGACTTTTTTCCCTACTTTCTCTTCCTCTTTCTTGTCCTTGACTCCTATTTTTTCAATATACCTATTGAACCATTTGCTGATGTTGTCGCTATACTTTCCATTAGCTCCTCTTTTTTCAAGAGTAGGGAAGAGGCGTTCTTCTTTTCTTGTTCTCATGTTTTCTACATATTCAAGAAAATTAAGCTGATAAAGAACAGGAGGAAGAGGGACTAAGCGTTCAGAGGCTAAACTTTTTACGTGTTTATCATTTTTCCCATTGATGTAAAAACAGAGCATATTTTTCTCTTCTCTAATATCTGTTAAATAGAGTTGACATATTTCCTCTATACGCATTCCAGAAACAAGAGAGATGATAGGAACCCAATATCTTGCTGGATCACCTTTAGAAGCTTTTAAATAACTTTTAGGATTAAATATTTTGCCTAAGTCTTTTGGTGTGAATACTGCTCTTTGTTGAGATTGTCTTCTTTTAGGCTGTTTGAATTTCATTACTGTTGCTAAACCCTCTTTTACAGGATAGCCTCTGTCTCTAGCCCAATTAAGAAAACCTCCTATTTTTATTGACCGATTAGATAGAGTACAAGGTGATAACTTATCCTTTTCGGGAATATCCATATCACTTAGTTCTCTTAAGCTTTTATCTGCATATTTAGGATTTTTGACTCTGTTTTTAGGTATTCTTAAAAAGCGGTTTCTAGCGTCTCTCATATGTTCAGAGGATAACTCCCCAATAGGCATATCTCCTATCATTTCTATAAAATCTTTAACCATAGGCTCATTATCTTGTCTTGTTCGTTCAGTCCATTCTTTTAGTTGTAGTTTGTCTTTAACAAACTCTTCAAGAACGACAGACAACAAAGGCCCCTTATCAACTTCTTTTTCTTCTTCATGAGATAAGGAAATAGGCTGAACCATAGAAAAATTATCTTGAGTTTCAGGGAAAAATAAAGCCTTACTTTCAATTGATGAATAATCTCCTAATGTCCTTTTTTGCAAGACCTCAAGTGCCTGAATTTGGGCCTTAAGCATTTCTCGACAAAGGATAGAGAATGAATCACTATCTTCTGGTATATCAATGTTTTGCTCTTTCAATAGCTCTTGAGCATGAAATTTCATTCTCCTATGATCACTTAAAGTGAGAGCTTCCCAACTATCCTGTTTAAGAGAAGACCATACTTCACTTTGTCTTTCAATATCCCCTAGCGTGATTCCTGTCTTTCTTGTAGTGGCCCGTTCTCGCTCATCATTATCAAGATTATCTTTTAACCATTGATTGACAAGGACTCTTATTTCATCCTTGCTTAGCTCTTTCATTGCCCTATATTTCCCCCTTCGTATGTCTTTAAAGAATATCGAAAGTTCCCACGCAAGATGTTGAGCTTTCTTTTCTGCTTTTTTGAGTCGTGAAGTCTTGAGAGAGATATTAATTTCTGTCATTTTTAAATGCTCTTTGATGTCTTTGGGAACCCTCATTCTAAAGTGAAGGATTTCGCCTCTTTGGACAAGATAGAGCGGGAATGATGATAAAGAAAAGCCGACTACCATATGAATTTTCACCCT
>NZ_CALNCS010000100.1 GCF_937875145.1 Alkalibaculum bacchi
ATGGTTAAATGATACATGTAAATAGTAAAAACTTGAGACATGTCCCCTAGGATTACTAGATTACTATAGAGATTTAAAACCACAACAAGTCATCGAAATAGCCGCTCAAGCTTGTGACATAAAAAATCCAGATTTAATAAAGATAAAATACAAACACCACATCACCGACTTCAAAGCCATTGCTGTGTTTCTAATGAGGAATTTATGTAACTATAGTTATAAGGAAATCTGTAAAGAAATAGGCAATCTAACTCTTTCACGTGTAGCCATCCTTTCAAATATTGGATTTAAGCTTCTTAGTACAGAAGCAAAGTATAAAGATCTCTTTTCAAAATTATTAGAAGAAATCCGAGTAGCGTAACCATTACTACTAAAACGGTCTCATCTTATCCATAGAAATATTTTTGATTATACATTCTTCATTAAACAAGTATGGTGTGCTTGCCATGCTTTTTTTTGTGAATTTTTATAAAAAAGATAGCAGTGGTATTGTGTTTTTTAGTAGGTTTGGTTTTTATATGGTAGAATGGTTAAATGATACATGTAAATAGTAAAAACTTGAGACATGTCCCCTAGGATTATCCTATATCCTATATTTTTACTATTTGAGATATAGTAGCCACTGTTTTCACACAGTCTGCCGTCCCGATATGCCGACGTGTAGCCATCCTTTCGAATATTGGATTTAAGCTTCTGAGTACAGAAGCAAAGTATAAAGATCTTTTTCCGAAACTACTGAAAGAGATCCAAGTAGCATAACCATTACCACTAAAACGGTCTCATCCTATCTGTAGAAATTTTTTTGACTATACATTTTTCATAAAAAGAAGTGTGGTGTGTTTGCCATGCTTTTTTTGTCTCTATTTTTATAAAATAAGATAGCAGTGGTATTGTGTTTTTTAGGAGGTTTGGTTTTTATATGGTAGAAAGGCTAAATGATGCATGTAAACAGTAAGAACTTGAGACATGTCCCCTAGGGGGCTAGTCATAAGTAAGTTCTCTAATGAACCGTTTAGATTAATTATGCGTAATGAAAAAGAGGCAAGATTTAAAAAATCAACTCAAATGTCTCATTTATAATAAAACTAGTGTCCATAAGTTGTAAAATATTGGAGTAAAAAGTCACTGTCCCCATATGCCATGTCCCCTAAAGGGTCAATCAGAAAGTCTGGTCCTTGGTAAGTCCCCTTATGACGGGAAGAGCCACAAGGTTTAATCTACTCATCTTCTTTAGTCTCTTGAGTCTTTATATAGAATAAAGATTGATATTCTTTTAGAATTTTATCTCTAACAGAATAAATTGTATCTAATACATCTCTATTATTAATAACGCCATCTTGAGCATTAGATGATACTAATTCGGTTAAACAGTCTATTCCAATAATCAAATCATTATTTTCAAAAAAAGGATCAAATTTATATTTATTAACGATATTCTCAAAGGCTATTATTGTTTCAATATTGGAGTGCTGAAAATTATTATTTGAAATATTGTAAATAATTGGAGATAAATTTTTTATATATTCATCTTTTATAATTGACCCAAACACATTTTTATCTAATTCTATTATTTCAAAATATTCTTTATAAAGTTTAGATTTTTTCAAATTACTAATCAGATTACTTTCATCTAATAGCTCAATGGTAATTCCGTGTTCTTGGCTTTTTTTTGAGGACCACTTGATCCACCAGTCGTGTGATTTTGATGTCAATTTTATAGGAATACATAATATCCACTTAATAACCCTATCTTTGTGTAAAGAGTTCATCAATGTATTATAAGATTTTCTAACTTGATTTTTTTGTGCATCTCCCATATTAGTAATAAAAAACTTGCATTGATATACTACGATAGTATCATTATACTGAACATAGATATCTATACCATCGTCTCCTGGATAGGATTCCACAGAGTATGCAAGACCAAATGTTTCTTGAACATACCTGAAACATATCTCTTCAAACTTTTCTCTAGCGCCACTATTACCGTACTGATCTACTAAATATTTAAAACCTCTATTCATAACATAACCTCTAGTTTTCGTATAAATACAGGGAATGTCCTGACTTCAAAGAGTCCGCCTGTTAGTTCATATATTATAACATAAACTATGATATCACATATGCATATGTATAACTTGAAATCACTTTAAATTTAAACGAATTAATGTCCAAAAATATTTAAAAAATTTTCCACATCCTATTAACTCCCCCAAACTTCCTCCGATATAAACACCAAGAAGCAAATATCGCAATGTTTCTTTAAAAAAAACGGCAAGGATGCCAAAACAAAATTCAAGGAGGAATTACACATGAGAATTAATAACAACTTATCAGCAATGAATACTTATTCAAAATTAACAAGTGCAAACAATGCAAAAAGCAGTTCTTTGGAAAAGTTATCTTCAGGTCTTAGAATTAATAGAGCTGGAGATGATGCTGCAGGTTTAGCAATCTCTGAAAAAATGAGAGGTCAGATTAGTGGATTAAATCAGGCGGCTAAAAATGCGCAAGATGGTATTTCATTAATTCAAACAGCTGAAGGTGCTTTAAGCGAAACGCATTCTATTTTACAAAGAATGAGAGAATTAGCTGTTCAATCTTCTAATGATACGAATACAGCAGTTGATAGAAATGAAATACAAAAAGAAGTAGATGAACTAGCAAAAGAAATTACTAGAATTGGAAATAATACAGAATTTAATACTCAAAAATTAATTAATGGTGGGATTACAGACACAAAATTCCATATTGGTGCAAACAAAGGACAAGATATATCACTTTCAATAAATGCTATGGATGCATTCTCACTTGGAGTGAGTGGTGATTCTATGGAAGCAACATTAGCTGGATCTGGATCAGTTAGTGCAGCAACAGTTACTGGCTCTGGTGCCGCTGTATTTGATGGTAATGTAGTGACTGCATCAGTAGCTGAAGTGGCAGGAAGTCTAGCAACTTCAGGCAAATTAGCTGGTACATATGCTGGAGAAGCTGGTGATTTAAAATTAAAGATTGATGGTACAGAAGTAACAGTAGCATTGTTAGATACAGATGACATTGATGGTGCAACAACAAAAATAAATGATGCAATTAACGCTACTTTAGGTACATCTGGCGAGGAATATGCTGTTAAGGATGGTGGCGAAATTACAATTAATTCGTTAACTACAGGAACGGATTCATCTGTAGAAGTTACTGATGCATTTGCTGGTTTTGCAGTTGGATCAAACGCTGGTGAAGCAGCAGTAGCAACAACTTATACTGTAACGCTTTCTGATGGTACTGGAGCTAATTCAGTTATTGCAGGTTTAGCTGCAGATGCAGCATCTGTAGCAGGAACTGGTGATTTTGCAGGATTTAATTTAACATTAGATGGAACATTAGCTCATGGAGAGTCTAACACAATTACTTTGGGTGTTACAACAGCAGGTAAAGCAACTTTCAATCTTGATGGAACTATAAACGAAGAAGCAGTTACTGGTGCAGGAATTGATGTATCTAGCCAAACAGCTGCTAGTGACGCTATTGAAACAATTCAAAAGGCAATTGAAACTGTTTCGGCAGAAAGATCTAAACTAGGCGCAACTCAAAATCGTCTAGACCACACAATCAACAATCTAACAACAACATCAGAAAACTTAACAGCGGCAGAATCACGTATCCGTGACGTAGACATGGCGAAAGAAATGATGGATTTCACAAAAAACAACATTCTTAGCCAAGCAGCTACTTCAATGCTTGCACAAGCGAACCAAATGCCACAATCTGTACTTCAATTACTTCAATAATAGTTTTTAAAATAAGCCGACTGTTATGCGGTCGGCTTTTTTTAAAAGGTTGGACGGTTGGACGGGAAAAGCTTAAAAGCGGAAAGCTGAAAAACATATCTCGCCTAGAGGCGAGGATTGTAAGATCCTTCGTCGCAGGCTCCTCAGGATGACATGGGTAGTAGGTGTCTTAGGACGACGTGAATTGCAGGCTTCTCGGGATGACATAAGTAGCAGGGCCGGCTTTAATTAGCATACATAGTTACTATTAGTAATTAAAGGTTTTACTTAGAACTTACAACATAAAACGTAGAACTAATGTGCTTTTAATTTTGCGAAGAGAATTTCCAAAAGTACTTTTCGCAAAGCGAAAAGTTTCAACAATTGTTCATTATTCATTAAAGAAGTTCATTGATACCGGGGGTGTTTTTATGATTCATATTACTCGACCCATAACGCAGACTCAAAAAACCGTACCAAAAACAGAAGACAAATCTTTAGATAATCATTTAAGTGAGCGGAAGGCTCCTGAGCTAGTGGTTTATTCTAAGGAACAAGGACAAGCACGTGACTACAGCCGAGAGGATTTAGAAAGGGCTGTAGAGGATAGTAATGAGTTAATATTTCGAAATGAAGAGCAGTTTAAATTCGAAATCCATGAGCGAACCAATCGCATTATGGTAAAGCTGGTCAATACACAAACCGATGAAATCATCAAAGAAATACCTCCAGAAAAGATATTAGATCTTGTGGCAAATATTTGGGATTTGGTTGGTATTTTAGTAGACGAAAGGGCGTGAAATAATGGCAGGAATTAATTTTATAGGGTCTTATTCTGGGATCGATCAGACGTCGATTGATAAGCTTATGGAAGCGGAAAAATTGCCTTTGGTGCAATTATCGAATAAAAAGACAAATCTTACAGCAAAACAAAATGCGTGGAAGGATATTAATACGAGGCTAAATTCTCTAAATAGTAAACTTAGTGCATTAACGAAAACCGATACTCTTAATGCAAAATCTTCTACTTCTACGAATGAAAATACTGTTTCTATTACGGCATCTAAGAATACTTCTGTAGGAGATTACAAAATACATGTAGAGCGATTGGCGACGAGCACTAGTGTTCTTTCTGGAAAAATTTCTTTGCCTGAGGGTGGTATCACCAAGGCTTTAGATATAAGTGGTACTTTTACTATTAAAAACAGTGATGACAAAAGTGTAGATATTACGATTGAAGCAGGGGATTCTCTAAGTAAGATCACCAGTAAAATTAATGATGCATCAAAAGACACAGGTATCAGCGCAACGATTATTGACGATCAGCTCTATCTTACAGATGCAAAAACAGGTAATCGTGCCATCACATTATCAGAAGCTGAGGGTAGTACGGTCTTAGGAAAACTTGGTCTGACTACAGAGGCAGGTAAGAAGGTTGAAGAAGGTACTACTGCAAAGTTTACCATTAATGGAGTAAGCGTAGAGCGAAATTCCAATGAAGTCAAGGACGTTTTACAGTATACAACCATTCATTTGAAGAATACCCACGAAGAAGGAAAACACGATACGGTCAAAGTATCATTAGACACTTCCAAGTTATCTGGTGCCATACAGGATTTTGTAGACCAGTATAATTCTACTATGACTTTTATAGAGGACAAGCTAGCAGCAGGAGATCCTAAAATACCAGGTAGTGGAGGAACTCTGGCAGGAGATAGTACATTAATGAGGCTTCATTCCTCTCTTCGTAATCTGGTGACTTCTACTATAGGTAATGAAAACACGACGATTAAAGATATTTCGGAACTAGGGGTCACTACCATAGATAAGTTTGGTAAATTGCAATTTGACTCTAGTAAATTGACCGAAGCTTTAGAGAAAGACCCACAAAATGTAGCAAATTTCTTTAATAGTAAGGACAGCAAAGGTGAAGAAAGTGGTTTTGGCGTACGATTAAATGATTACATTAATTCCTATATTACATCTGATAAAGGGATTATCAAAGGCAAGACAGAGAGTTTAGAAAAGACCTTAGAAGATTTAAACGATCAAATCGACCGGTTTAACCTCCGAATGGAAAAGAAACAAGCCCAATACATAAAGATGTTCACCGCCTTAGACGTAGCCATGATGGAAGCGGAGAGCCAGATGAGCTGGTTGGTGGGGCAGATTGATGCGATGAATGTGAGTAAGAAATAAGGTGGTAAGGTGGTCAGCAAAACCGTCTTAGCCACCATTGGTGGCTTAATGGAGGAACGATGAGGGTGCCGTTCCCTATGCATTTAGATGCAGGAGGTAAGAAGTTGGAAGTGGGAGGCTAGGGTCAAGCTTTGGGGTCAAAGATCCTTCGTCGCTTGCGCTCCTCAGGATGACAAAGCAGTAGCTTAGATCTAAGAGGTCAGAGACTTGTGTAATCACCGAAGCTAACTACCTCAGTCATCCTGAGCGTAGCGAAGGATCTTACACAATCTCGTCTAAGGGAGAGTTCCACTTTCCGCTTTCCACATTCAGCTTTTTTCGACTAACAACTCAGATTAGCTAGAGCACTAATTACTATTAGAAATCTCATATATCAAATAACCGCATAAAGGAGAAAAAAATGAACCACGCTTATGCAAACAATGTATATAAAAATAATCAAATCACGACGGCACCTAAGAAAAAATTGTTGATCATGTTATATGACGGAGCTATAAAAAATTGTAAGTTAGCGGAGATGGCTTTAGAGAGTAAGGACTATGAAACGGTTAATACAAACCTAAAGAAAGCTCAAGATATAATAAATGAGTTTATGGTTACCTTAAATTTTGAAACAGGTGGAGACATTGCCAAGAATTTATACCAGCTTTATGAGTATATGAATTTTAAGCTCGTCCGTGCTAATATTGACAAAAATCCAGAGGGTATTATTGAAGTGAAAAATTACCTGCAAGAGTTGAGAGACACATGGGCACAGATTTAGAAAATTTACTTAACCGAAGAAATGAAATTCTAAAAAAGGTGATCGCAAACATTCAATCTTGGGACGGAGAAATAGAAACAGGTATAGGGTTGATTGAGGAGAATAAAATCGAATTTGATCAAGTCATAAAGATTACGGAAGCTGTCAAAGAAGAACAAGGCTCCTATGTGGAAGACGAAGTTTATCGCACAAATATTAATATTCTTGCTACAGCACAAAGAGAATTAATGGAGTCCTTACAAAAGAAAAAGGCAAATTTGGTAGAAGCTATAAAACAAGTGAAAAAACGAAATAATGTAGTAGATAGTTATATATCTGTCAGTAAAAGAGCTATATTTATAGATAAGGATATTTAAGTATACGTAAAATTTAAGGTATAAAATAAATTTGATTTCCAACATTCTAACACACAAACGTAGTTGTCATTAAAAGACGATTAAGGTAGAACGATAAATTAAATCTTATTCAAGTTAAATAAAACCAAAGCGCAAAGAAAATCCATGTAAAATCCATGTGTTTTTCGCGCTTTTGTTGTTAGATGTAAAAATTTGTGATAATATGTCATATAAAGATAATATGTACTACAATGGCAAACTTATCGAAAGGTAAGGACGCAAAGCTATAGGGCCTTCGCAAGATGGCAGCCAGTTGCTATATTTTTTTTGTCAATTTTTAGTAATATTGTAAAAGGTCTACTTTGTTTTAAAATAGTCAACTTAACCTATATGTTTAATAGGGAGAATAAGAAAGCTTAAAAATAGAACTTACTAATAGACGACTAAACTTTTAAGTTTAGAATAATTTGTACTAAATTATTAACGATTGCTAACCAAAGTGGAACAGCTATTAAACAACTGTACAACAATCGTTAGACTATTGTATAAAATGGGTATTAGAAACTGTATAAAAGGGGTTTTACAATGAGTAATTTTAGTTATGATTTGATCAAAAAAGGATTAGATATGTCCTCTTTACGTCAAAGAACCGTATCTAGCAATATTGCAAATATCAACACACCTGATTACAAAGTGAATAAAGTTCAATTTGAAGACTTACTAAAGACAGCCATAGATGAAAATGCAGTGACTTTAGAAAAATCTCATCCTAATCACTTTGGCATTGGGAAAGTAGAAGATATAGAACCTATTGTAAAAAAAAGAGAATCTACTTCTCTAAATGACAATGGAAACAATGTAGATGTCGATTTAGAAATGACCGAATTAGCAGCTAATGAATTGTATTACAATACATTAGTAGCTCAGTTGAATTCTAGGCTCGCTAATTTGAACTATGTAATTAATAAATAAGGTGGTCAGGTGGTAAGGTGGTCAGGTGGTAAGCAAAACCTTATAGCCACCACTGGTGGCTGATGTGAAGATCCTTCGCTGCGCTCTAGGATGACCGGGGAGTTGGTTAGAGGCGATTCTTCGTATCTCTAAGTGCCGAAGGCCCAAGCTCCTTGCTCATTCATTCTGAGCGCCCTAGCTCCTGCCCCAGTCATCCTGAGCGTAGCGAAGGATCTTTGAAGACTAGCTATTAGAGAACAAACAATATACTAAGACATTTTTAAAATGTTTTTAAAGTGAGGTTAGTTTAATATGTCAGTGTTTAACTCCATGCAAATTAACGCAAGTGGATTAGCTCTTGAAAGATTAAAGATGGATACGATTTCTACAAATATTGCCAATGTAAACACTACTCGAACAGAAGAGGGTGGGCCTTATTTGCGTAAAGACGTAGTCTTTGAAGAGAAATTAAGAACTGAAATCAGCAAGGTTACAGGACGTATGGAAAAAAAGAGCGCTGGTGTTAGAGTGGTTGGCATTGCTCAAGATGAGGAAAATCTCGAAATGGTTTACAATCCATCTCATCCTGATGCTAATGAGGAAGGATATGTTATGATGCCAAATGTAAATATGGTAGATGAAATGATTCATTTAATCAGCACACAGAGAGCATACGAAGCAAATGTAACTGCCTTAAATACCAGCAAGAGCATACTAAAAAAGGCCTTGGAAATTTCTAAAGGGTGATTTCAGGTTAGTGGAAAGTGAAAGGTGGAAAGTAGAAAGCTGAAGCGGAAAGTGGAAGAAAAATAAGCCGAGACAGGGTAGGGAACGGTGCTCACCGTTCTATCACTAAGCCACCAGCGGTGGCAAAAATGCTTTTCCTTACCACCTTACCACCTTAAAGCTTACCACCTTAAAAACAATAGAATTGAGGAAACATAAATGAACATATTGTCTTTATACAATAGTATTCTAGCTAATACAAACCAAATAAGTTATGAGTCATTAGCAAGTGCCAATATACCTACAGTCAATAAAACAGATTCTACCATTTTACCGAGTGAAAACTCTTCTATTGAAGGAATTTCTTCCTTTAAAGATATTATTAGCAATGAAATTGAAAAATTAAATAATACCCAGGTAAAGGCTGATAAATTAACACAAGATTTCATTACTGGTGAAGTTGAAGATTTGCATAGTGTTATGATAGCAACAGAAGAAGCCCGAATTGCCTTAGAGCTTGCCGTTCAAGTTCGCAATAAATGCGTGGAAGCGTATAAAGAAATCAACAACATGCAATTATAGTTGACTTGTAAAGGAGTTATTTTAATACGATGGAAAGATTTGTGGCAGTTTTAGATGGAGCAAAGAGTGGTTGGAACAAGATTGACAAGAGGAAAAAAGTCTTAATGATTACTTTTTTAGTAAGTATTCTTGCCTTTGTTTCTATCTATACCTATTTTACACAAAGAACAGAATACGTTACTTTATTTAGTGATTTAGAACTTAGTGATGCAGGAAATATCGTAAGTGATCTAGAAACGAAGAAAATGAAGTATAAATTAGAAAATGGCGGTAGTGATATCCTCATTGACAAAAAACAAGTAGATGAATACCGTTTGCAATTGGCAATGAATGGAATGATGCCTGAAAATTCCACCGGTTTTGAGATCTTTGATGATACGGGCTTAATGGCCACAGAAGAAGATCGAGAGATCATGTATCAAAGGGCTCTAACAGGAGAACTACAGCGTTCAATTATGTCCTTAGAGGCTATAAAGTCTGCAAAAGTGCACTTAGTGATGCCTGAAAAGAGCATATTTGAAAAAGAGGATAAAGAGGCTAGTGCATCTGTTATAGTAGATGTAAAACCCAATCAAAAAGTCACAAACGACATGGTCAAAGGCATTGCCTCATTGGTTTCTGGGGCAGTAGACAATTTGCCTGAAAAAAACATTCAAGTAATTGATTCAAAGGGCAATCTCCTCAGCGCATTTTTACAAGAAGATACTGAATTAAATGCAACAGATATTGCATCTGGCTATCAAGAAATAAAAAAACAATTTGAATCAGAGCTTGAATCCAATCTAGATGATTTGTTGGGCAGTGCTTATGGCAAGGATAAAATAAAAATATCCGTCTATGCAGATTTAGACTTTGATTCAGAAGAAAGCACAATAATCACATATCAAGAGCCTGTTCTTCGAAGCGAGCAAGTATCTGCTAGTGGAGATACTATTGAGATGCAAAATGCTACCGGTGGCAATATAGATGACAATGTAAGTAATGTAGTAGAGAGCCAACAGGGCAGCGGCTCTACTTATGAAAGAACTATAAATAATGAATTAAACTCTACCACAACCCAAAGGATAAAGGCTCCTGGAAAGGTAAATAAATTAACTACATCTGTTATTTACGATGGGGAGCTAGCAAATCGAGATATTCAAAGCATACAAAATATTGTGGCGTCAGCAACAGGATACAATGTAGAACGGGGCGATGTCATTACCGTTGAAGGTGTAATCTTTGACAAAACCAGTGAAAAACAGCTAGAAGAAGAACTACGAGCCATTGAATTAGAAGAATTAAATAATCGCAGTCTATTTGAAAAATACGGTGAGTACGTGATTTTCGCATTATTAAGTGCCCTTGGAATTGTGATATTAATAGCTCTCATTAGACTCATCTTCTCTAGGAGAAAACAGAAAGAGTTATTTGCTAATAGGGAACTAGCTCAAGGTCAATTAGCGATGGATTTGCAGCCTGAAGCAACAGCAATGGAGATGTTAAGGATGGCAAATGAAGAGGATACGAAACAATCTTTAAATATAGAAGTAAAAACAGATGCGAAGGAAGTAAAGGCGCAAAATTATGCGAAGGATAATCCAGAGATCGTAGCAGATTTAATCAAAACATGGATTCAAGAGTAAAGGTGGCGACAATGCAGACAAAAAACAGTGGTGCAAGGAAGGCAGCTATTTTACTAATAGCTTTAGGTCCTGAAACATCATCACAAATACTAAAATCATTACCAGATAATATTATTAAAAAGGTTACTTATGAGATTGCAAATATTGACTATGTGGAGCCTGCTGAAAAACATAAAGTTCTTAGTGACTTTGTAGATATGGCGTCTGCAAAAGAATACGTTTTAGATGGGGGCATAGATTATGCAAAGAATTTACTAAATAAGGCCCTAGGGGCTCAGCGTGCGAAAGAGGTCATAGATGTTCTCTATCAAATACAGCAAAAAGAAAAGCCTTTTGCCATAGCGAGAAAAGCAGATCCACAGCAGTTGACCAATTTGCTGAGAAATGAACACCCTCAAACAATAGCCTTAATTATGTGCTATATGCAACCAGAAAAATCGGCTATAGTATTATCCGAATTTCCTGTTGAATTGCAGACGGAAATCGCTGAAAGAATCGGAACCATCAATCGAACCTCTCCAATCGTCATTAAGAGGATTGAAGAAATTATGGAAAATAAATTTACTAGCCTTGTAGAGAATGATACAGAGACTATAGGTGGCGTAAAAACACTAGTAGAGATTCTCAACTCCGTAGATCGAAGTACTGAAAAAAACATCATTAATGCACTTGAAGACGCTCAGCCAGATTTAGCAGAAATTATAAAATCTAATCTATTTATCTTTGAGGACATTGTCAATCTGGATAAAGGTTCTATTCAAAGAATTCTTCGAGAAGTTGCAAATGAAGATCTGGTTCTTGCATTGAAGGGAGCATCAGAGATTGTATCTAGCACAGTATTTAGCAATATGTCAAAACGTGCTGCGGATATGCTAAAAGAAGACATTAAATTTATGGGTCCTGTAAGACTTTCTACTGTTGAAGATGCTCAACAAAAAATTGTAGGCATCATTAGAAGACTAGATGAAGCAGGTGAAATTGTAATAGGAAGAGGCGATCAAGATTCTGTCATCTTATAAAATTATAAAAAATCATGCCATTGCTTACGACAATGGCCAAGTGTCTCTCATCGATACGAAGATTGATTATGAAAAATCCTCTATACCATCTGTACTAGATGAAGAAAAGCCCGTGGTACAGGAAACAGTGAGCAGTGAAGTAGAAACTACTCTTAGAGAAAAAATCCAAAGAGAACTTCTAGACGAGATAGAAAGAGAAAAACAATCTATCCTCCAAAATGCCTATGAAGAAGCTGAAAAGATAAAGAGTGAAGCCAGCCAAAAGGGCTTTGACGAAGGGTATCAGGTAGGCTTTAGCAGAGGTTATGAAGAAGGAATGGAAAAGGCACATGGTGAAGGTCAAGCTATTAGAAACAGTGCCATAAACTTGCTAAGACAAGCAGAAGAGGAAGTCAAAAAGTATTGCCACGACAACAAAAACTCAATTATTGGTTTGGCAGCGGATATGGCAGAGGCAATTGTTCACACTACTATTGATGCATCCTCACAAAATATCCTCTTATTGATTAAACCTATTCTTGAGCAGTATGGTAAGAAAGAGAATATCATTCTCAGGTGTCATCCTCATAATATAAATCATGTAAGGATGAATGTATATCAATTAGAGAATATGTGCCCTAATGGAAAATTTATCATCTTAGAAGACTCTAATTTAGAAGAAGATGGTGTAGTCATAGAGGATGAAGGGCAAATTGTAGATTTACAAATTAAAACACAAATAAAATCAATGATACATGAGATTACAAACATGGAGTGATTCTTTGTTTACGATACCTTTTGAACGCTATAGAAATGTCATCAAGAAAAAAAACTACTATACTGTAATGGGCAAGGTAACTCACGTTATTGGCTTGATCATACAGGTAGAAGGCTTAGATGTATTTATGGGAGAGATATGTGAAATATACATTCAATCCTCTGACAAGGTCGTTCTAACGGAAGTAGTTGGTTTTAAAGACAATAGTGTACTCCTAATGCCTTTAGACGATTTACAAGGGATTGGACCTGGATGTATCGTAAAACCTACAGGAAGTGCCCTAAAAGTACAGATAAGTGATCAGCTTTTAGGACATACCTTGGATGGCTTAGGAAGACCTATTGACAGCAATTTTGAAATAGAAGGGGGGTTTTACGACGTAGACAGGTCTCCACCTAATCCCTTTGAGAGAAGAAAGATTGAACAAATCATGAGCACAGGGGTCAAAGCCATAGATGGCATACTCACTTGCGGAGAGGGTCAAAGAATTGGAATCTTTGCAGGTAGTGGTGTGGGCAAGAGTACCTTGCTAGGGATGATTGCTCGCTATTGTGAAGCTGATGTAAATGTTATAGCCCTTGTAGGCGAGAGGGGAAGAGAAGTCTTAGAGTTTATTGAAAAGGATTTAGGTCCAGAAGGCTATAAAAAATCAATTGTCGTATGTGCTACTTCAGATCAGCCCCCATTAGTCCGATTAAAGGGAGCGTTCGTAGCTACTGCTATTGCAGAGTACTTTAGAGATCAAGGTAAAAAAGTCATGCTCATGATGGACTCTGTCACGCGGTTTGCCATGGCACAAAGAGAGATTGGTTTGGCAACTGGAGAACCTCCAACGACGAAAGGATATACTCCTTCGGTCTTTACAAAATTACCGAAATTGCTAGAAAGAAGTGGTATGGCCAAAACCGGATCCATCACTGCCTTTTATACAGTGCTAGTAGAAGGAGATGATATGAACGAGCCTATTTCCGATTCGGTTCGAGGAATACTAGATGGACATATTATCTTATCGAGAAAAATCGCCGCAAAGAATCACTTTCCTGCAATAGATATTCAAAATAGCATCAGTAGAATTATGAAAGAAATCGTCTCAGAAGATCATTATCTTTTGTCAGGAGAGCTAAAAGAAAATTTGGCAACCTATCAAGAATCCGAAGATCTAATCAATGTAGGTGCCTATGTAAGTGGAAGCAATCCTAAAATAGATCGAGCAATTGAACTTAATAATCGAATCAATACATTTTTAAGACAAAGAGTAGAAGAGTATTGTTCCTATGAAGACACAAAAGGATTGTTAGAGGAAGCCATGAAATAGAGCTAATAATGATAATGACATTAAACTAAACGAGGTTAATGATGAAAACTTATAAATTTTCCATGGAAAAAGTACTAGAATTACGAGCAAATAAAGAAAAGACCTCAATGGAAAACTTTGCATCTATGCAACGGGACCTAATGAAGCAAAAGTCCAAACTTATAGAACTCCGAACAGAAGAAGACAGCATAAAGCTAAAATCAAATCGATGTAAAAACATTGTAGAACTTAGACAGCTATACCTATGCAAAGAATGGTTAGAAAAAAGGATACAAGCTCAATTAATATGTATCGAAGAATCAAGAAAAAACCTAGAAAAAGCCCGCCAAGAACTCATCTCCGCCCAAAAAGACCGAAAGATTATAGAAAAGCTCAAAGAAAAAGACTTTGAAGCGTACCAAGACAGTGAAAAGGCGATAGAGCAGAAGAATTTAGATGAGATGGCGGTGCTAAAATACGAGGTGGTAAGGTGGTAAGCGAATATGCGACTTACGTCGCAATGAATAATGAATATGGAACAATGAACAATTAGGAGTATATAAAACCTAAGTAAATAGTCGCATATTTGTACTATTCAATGTTCAGTGTTCATTTTTCAGTGTCCAATGAATATATAAAAGGATTATAAAGTCTTTCTAATATATGATGTACAACTTAATAGTTAGTTTGTGAGATTCTTCGCTACGCTTTGAATGGCGCGATCCCTCATATGCGATTAGCACACCTAGGTTTTTACATAGAACTTACAACTTATAACGATAACGAAAGGAGGTGAAAAAAGTGAAGACCGAAAACATCCAAATCATATTGCCAGGTACAAAAATCCAGAAGTCTAATACAGCCAATCCTGTAGCTTTTGAGCAGTTGCTTGTTGATATATTAAATGGAGAAGCTCCCCATTACAACCACTTAGGAGATGCCGAGACAAATTCTATAAATCAAGACTCTATTCAAGAAAATAGCAAGCTGATGAAAAGATCGCATAATATGATTTCAAGCTCATCTCTGACAGATGTACAGGACAACTCGTCAACAGGGCATGATGTGCAGATTGATATACAACCTCTTAAATCTGATGAAGAGGCTGTTTATATAGCTGGGAAGACTTTAAGCGAGATGGAGTTTCCATCGGAGGATGATCAAAAGTTAGTTCATTACCAAGAAAACACTCTGTACAATCCATTTTATATAGGGCTACAAAATGCTTTACCTAATGACAATAATGTGTTAATCACCAGCAAAGTAGAGACAGTAGCTATAGAAAATATAAATGAGCTAAATACAATCAAACCACAACACCTTATTACATCAAGTCCAGAAGCTCTAGAGCTGACGAACAATGTGAATGAACACAGTAATACACAAACAGAGAGTGCTCCTACGAATTACTTGCCATATCATCAGATTCAAAAGGGTGAAAATGGACAAGAATACCTTTCTATTGCTGGGAGAATTAAAATGGAGATACCTTCTGAACAAAATAATAGTCCATTAAGTAATGGTAAAGTGAATCCTATGAAGAACACCATTGCTGAAGCACTTGAAGGAGTAAGCCCTGAAAAAAATCAAGAGCTGCCACAAACGATTTTTGCACCTGAGAAGATTTCTAGTGAAACGAAAGAACAAGTTAGAGACACCATCAATTCGAATTACTATAGTCCTGTAGGCAGTATTAAGACAAGTAATGAGGATGGATTACTCATCCATGAGCAACAGGATGGTTGTAATGCCAAGATAGACTATGTAGAAGATATAGAAGCTAGGACGCAAATTATTAGTGGTTCGATAGACAATATGAAAAGTGCAGACAAGCTAACTCGTACAGCCAATTTAGGACAGAGTGTGAACTTAAATCAAGTAGAAAACTCTATCCTTAGCCAAGCGCCTACTACATTAGATATTCACAATATAAAAGGGACTTTAGAAGTAAATGATAAAGGTGCTGTGAAAATCGATGGTAATGAAATAAATACAGACTTTCAGGACAATTTGACTACAGAGACTCATGAAGTAACACAAACTGGTATAGTAGATCCTTTTATGAAAGAATTAAAAATTACTTCTAACGAATTTATGATGAATTCATTAGAAGGTGAATATTCTAATGAAAATCTGCAAAAGGTTAATGATTCTATTATAGAGCTTATTGAGACTACGTCTGATGGAGACACTAGTGTAATGAAGGTAAAACTTTATCCTGAAGAGCTAGGTACTGTTAATGTGATTCTTCATTTAGAAGAGGGTAAAGTTATGGCAAAGATTCTAGTAGATAATGAATCTGTCAAACAATTATTTCAAAGTAAACTAAGTGAATTAAATGATAATTTAAACAGACAAAATATTCAATTAGATGAAGTACATATTGATTTAAATGATCAAGGGGACGGCAGTGCTCACAGAGATTCTAACCCCCATCAGCATAAAAATCATTATGTAAAAACAAGGTATGATCTAAAAACCACATCACCAGAGCTTTCTTATGGTGAATCAAAATCATCAGGAAGTAGACAGATAAGTATCTTAGCATAAAGGAGGGAAAATATGGAGATACGAAATGGTATTGCCATTGGGCAAACTACAGCTAATGATAGCACTAAAACCAATAATCGAGGCAGTCTATCCACAGAGGACTTTCTTCAAATTATGGCTGCTGAAATCAGTAATCAAAATCCCATGGGAGGCAGTGGAGGAAGTGGAAGCAATACGGATTACATTTCTCAGATGGCACAATTTTCTGTTCTAGATGAGATGAGTAAGATTTCAGACAGTTTAAATATCCTCACATTAATGGGACAGCAACAGTATGCTTTTAGCCTTATGGGGAAAGAAGTAACTTTATCAGATGGAGAAGGCAATCATATTACAGGTAATGTAGAAAAAGTCAAATTTGAAGGCGGTTATGGAATTATTCAAGTACAAGGAAAAGACTACTACTTAGGCTCAATAGTAGAAGTTTCAAATCCAGAGGTGAGCAAATGAGTTTTCGAATTCATCGAGGACAGTTTATCCCACCCATTCATAGCACAGATACGAAAAGTGCTAAAACAAATAGCAAGGATTTTCAAAAGGTATTACAAGATAGCATTGGCAAAAAGGAAGATAAAATAAAAATCTCTGCTCATGCTCAGCAAAGGATAAATGAAAGGCATATAAGCTTAAATGATGGAGATCTAACTCGACTAAATCAAGCCATGGATACCCTAGAAAAAAAGGGTGCAAAGGAAAGCTTGATGATTTATAAGGATATGGCTTTTATCGCCAGTGTAAGTAATAGAACTATTATTACTGCTATGCAGAATAAAGAGATGGATGTAGTAACTAATATTGATAGTGCAATTGTAGTAAAATAAACGGCTGGACCTTATGGAAGCCGAAGCCCGCTGACTGATTGAAGCGGAGCACATTTAGGAGGAAGTAAGATGATAAAATCACTGTATTCAGGTGTAACAGGAATGAAGAGCTTTCAAACAAAGATGGACGTAGTTGCAAATAATATAGCCAATGTAAATACGACAGCCTTTAAATCAGGCAGAGTAAATTTTCAGGATATGTTAAGTCAAACCATATCCAATGAACAAGCTCCTACTGCTGGTTCTGGTGGTGTCAATCCACAACAAGTTGGTTTAGGTGTAAAAGTAGGCGCTATTGATACCATAATGACAGATGGTTCGTTACAATCTACTAATAGAGAATTGGATTTTGCAATAGAAGGGAATGGTTTTTTTGCAGTATCCGAGGATAATGGACTATCTGTAAGCTACACAAGAGATGGTGCGCTTTATAAGGATTATGCTGGAAATCTTGTAACAGGTAGTGGTCACAAAGTATTAGGTTATACAGATGGTACAGATAGTAATGCTGATGGTATATTAGATACTTTTCCAACGACTGCGCAAACAATTATCCACGATCCAACTCAGCTAAAACCATTAACGATTCCAGAAGAACTGACTGTTGGAGGAACAGTTCTTGAACTTCAGAGTTTTTCTGTTGATAGAACTGGTAAAATTGTCGGCGTCTACAGCGATGGTGTAAACATAACACAATCTCATGTACTCGGGCAGGTTGGAATAGTAAGCTTTAGCAATACTGCAGGTTTAGAGAAAGCTGGAGGCAACACATACTTAGCTACAGAGAATTCTGGTATCCCTGAAAACGGAAAAGCAGGAAGCCCAGGCTATGGTTACATTCGCCAAAGCTCTCTAGAAATGTCGAATGTAGACTTGGCAACAGAGTTTACAGAGATGATCGTTACAAGCAGAGCATATCAAGCCAATTCAAGAACCATCTCTACTTCCGATGAGATGTTGCAAGAGTTGATTAATTTGAAGAGATAGTTTATTGGGTGGTAAGGTGGTAAGGTGGTCAGGTGGTCAGGTGGTCAGGTGGTCAGCAAAACCAACTCGCCTAGAGGCGAGATAATGCTTGGGTCGAGCTTTTGGGTCTAAGATTCTTCGCTACGCTGAGGATGATTAGCGGCTGTTGAAAGTTAGAGATGACCATTGGATGTTGAATGTTGGAGATAAATTGTAGGGAACGGTGCCTCACCGTTCCGCCTTACGGTCACCATTGGTGACCTAAACTTCCGCTTTCCGCTAAAACAAATACAACACTTAAACACGTAAGGGGAGATAGAATTGTGATTGTACTTACTACTATAAATGGAAAAGAATTTTGCTTAAATAGTGAGTTGATATATAAAATTGAACAAGCCCCTGATACAATCATCACATTGACAGATGGTAAAATCTTACGGGTAATAGATAAAACAGATGACATTGTAGAAAAGATTGTAGACTACAAAAGGCGCATTTATAGGGGTGCAACAGGAGGAGAGTAATGAAGAACAAAACACCCTTAATAGGTATAGTCGTTGGAACGTTATTGGTTTTTTGGTCTATTAGTCAGAATGGAGATCTTTCCAGTTTTTATGATTTTCCAGCTATTGTAATCACTGTATTTGGATCCTTTAGCGCCTTAATTATTAGCTTTCCCATAAAGAGTATTTTGAAGATACCTATTATGATAAAAAAATTGATATCATCCCCTCCCAATAATAGAAAAGAGCTGGTTACGATCTTTACAGATCTTGCGAGAAAAGCTCGAAAGGATGGATTGTTGGCATTAGAAGATGATATTTCAGCTATTGATAATGAATTTTTAGTTTCTGGGTTACAAATGGTTATTGATGGCGTAGAGCCAGATAATATAAAGGAGATTATGGAGTCCAAATTAGATGCCTTAGAAGATCGCCATAGGTCTGGACAAGCTGTGTTTTCAAAATGGGGCGAATTTGCTCCAGCCTTCGGTATGATAGGTACTCTTATAGGGTTAGTTGTTATGTTGGCGGAGTTAGAAGATCCTAGTATGATAGGTAGTGGTATGTCTGTTGCCTTAATTACTACATTTTATGGTTCTTTACTAGCGAATATGATTTTTATTCCTATTGCATCGAATCTAGCTGTGCAAACAGATGAAGAAATCTACACCGGTGAGATGATTATAGATGGTGTATTGGCAATTCAAAGGGGCAGCAATCCTCGAGTGGTAGAAGATAAACTTCTTACATATTTATCTCCAGTAGAGAAAAAGGAATTAGCTAATGCTGCTGATTTAACAAAAGAGGCGAGCAATTATGAGTAGGAGGAGAAGAAAAAAGGAAAGTAGCAGTGGTTCGGGAGAGTGGTTGACCACATTTTCTGATTTGATGTCTTTGCTGTTGACCTTTTTTATATTGCTGTTTTCTATGTCCTCCGTCGATTCTGAAAAATTTGCACATGTTAGTTCATCACTTCAATTGGCTTTATCAGGTAGTGGTAACGCACAGGACTCTATCTTTGAGGGCGCAGAAGGAGATATGCCCATATTAAGTGGAGGTCAACAAGCCATTTATGATCAGGTAAATGAATACGTCTTACAACAGGGATTAGAGGAGCAAGTTTCTATTACTGCAGATGAACAGGGCGTATATGTAGATATAAAAGAGGCTATTTTATTTGAATCGGGAAGTGCTGAAATCAAAGATAGTGGTCTCACAATCCTTCAACAGTTAGAAGGTATCATTAATAATTTTGATAATGATATTGTCATAGAAGGTCATACGGATGATGTTCCAAGTGGAGGGGATTATCCAACTAATTGGGAGCTCTCTACTGCGAGAGCCGTTTCTGTAGTAAGGTATCTAACAGAAGTACAGGGAGTAGATGCAAAAAGAATTTCTGCAACAGGATATGGAGAATACAGACCCATGGTTCCCAATGACAGCGTAACAAATCGAGCTGCAAATAGAAGGGTTAATATATTAATCGTCTTTGAAGAGGAAAGTGAGGGTTAAAGTGGCAAAGAAAGAAGCAAGTTCAGAAACAAAATCAAAAAGGCTTGTCGCTATCATCATTATTGTATTATTGTTGGTGCTAATAGGTCTCGTTTTGGCAATAGGGTATTATATGCTAGGTGGAGATTTAGATGTTTTTGGTTCAAAAGACGCTGAGCCAAAAGAGGAATATACCGTTTTATTAGATGAATTCGTCTTAAATTTAAGGCCTGAAAACAATGTAAAAAATTATATAAAAGTAAAAGTTGCTCTTATGTGTAAAGACAAAAATGATGTAGAAGTGATTGAAGCAAATGTGAATAAATTAAGGGACGTAATCATCGCGGATTTACGTGAAAAAACGGCTACTGAAATTTTAGATAATGGAAATATATCGAATATAAAAACAGAAATGGTAACAAATTTAAATGAGGCATTAAATAGGGATATGATTAACGGAGTCTACTTTATAGATTTGGTTGTTCAGTAAGGGTGTGAAAAAGTGAATTATAATGCTTTTTTTTCTGTTGTCCAAACGATATTTGTGCTGATTGCAGTTATAGCGCTGGCAAATATTACGCTAAAATATGTAAATAAGCATATGAATAAACAAAATAAGATGATTAAAGTCCATGAGAGGGTTTCTGTGAGTAACAATTCATCTTTGAACATTGTAGAGATTTGTGGCTCTTATTATCTGATGAGTTTTACAGGTAGTGAGAACAAAATACTGAAGGAATTAAATAAAGAGGATGTCTTAGAGATCATTGAAGAAAAGAAAATAAATCAAGAACAGATTGTTCATATGGCTTTAAAGATGGAAAACAAGATGCAAATCAAAAATAAATTACATAGTGCTTTTAGAGCGAGGAAATAAATTGACTAGAAAACGAACAAAAAAATGGATTGTAGTTCTAATACTTGTATTACTAATAATGGCCATGAATCCTTTGGTGACATTTGCAGAAAATGATAGCGTTTTGGGAATCGTATTTGGTGATGGAGAAGAAAACCCTGAAGCGACGGTAGATACTGTAAAACTATTAATACTTATGACGGTTCTCTCATTAGCACCTTCTATTTTGATTTTGACCACTTGTTTTACCCGAATTATCGTAGTGTTATCCTTTCTTAGAAGTGGTTTAGGAACTCAACAAACGCCGCCAAATCAATTGCTTATTGGACTTGCCCTGTTTTTGACATTCTTTATTATGCAACCTATTTATGGACGGGTCATGGATGAAGCTATCACTCCATTATTAAATGAGGAGATTACGCAAGAAGAGGCAATGGATATAGCAGAAATCCCTATTAAAGAGTTTATGTTAAAAGAAACTAGGGAAAAGGACTTGGCGCTGTTTGTCAAGGCATCAGGTATAGAAAATATTAAAGAGCCTATGGATATTCCTTTAACTACTGTAATTCCTGCTTTTGCCATTAGCGAATTAAAGACGGCTTTTAGTATAGGATTTATTATATATATTCCTTTTTTAGTAATCGATATGGTTGTGGCAAGTATACTCATGTCTATGGGAATGTTTATGTTGCCGCCTGTAATGATTTCTCTTCCCTTTAAGATTTTATTATTTGTCTTAGTTGATGGCTGGTACTTAGTAGTAGAATCTTTAATAGAAAGTTTTGTATAGAGGTGATAAGATGACTCAAACATTAGTATTAGACATTATGAGAAATGCCTTTTTTACAATTGTCTTTGTATCAGGACCAGTCCTGATCATTGCCTTAATTGTTGGACTTATTATTAGTATATTACAAGCCACAACTCAAATACAGGAGCAAACCTTGAGCTTTGTACCTAAGATTGTAGCTGTAATGGTGGCTTTAATCGTTTTTGGAAGCTTTATGTTGAATACGTTAATATCTTTTACTGGGAATCTTTTTAAATTGATTCCTACTATTAGTTAGGAAATATGATGATTATTCAATTACAAAAATTAATTCTCATATTCCTTCGCATCACTTCTTTTATAGTTGTGTGTCCAGGTTTTTCATATAAAGGGTTTCCAAATATATTAAAGGTGTCGCTATCCTTTGTTTTTACAGTATTAGTTTATTCTATCACACCTGAAATAGAGATTGGAAATGAGCTATTGCATTTTTTACTCCTCAGTTTTAAAGAAGTGCTTCTTGGTGTAGCTATTGGTTTTATCTCTAAAGTGATTTTTGCAGCAGCAGAAATCGCTGGGCAGCTCATAGACTTTCAAGTGGGATTTTCCATGGCTTCTGTATACAATCCTCTATCAGGGACCTCCGCTTCCAATTACGGAAAAGTGTATTATTGGCTCAGCATTAGCCTCTTTTTTGTACTGGATCTACATCATGCAGTCATTGAAACACTTGTAAAGTCCTTTCAATACGTTCCTTTAGGGACAGTAGTATTGAACGAATTCAATCCAGAAGGTATTGTAAAGCTCTTTGGAATAGCATTTGAATTAGGATTAAATTTGTCTGTTCCTATGATTATTGTAGTCTTAGTGACAGATATTGCATTAGGCATCATATCCAAGACAGTACCCCAAATCAATGTGCTCATGCTAGGAATGCCCTTAAAAGCAGTAGTTAGCTTTATTGCATTTCTGATGATTTTGTCCTGGGTGATGAGTTCGGTTGGGGGCATCATTGGGATGATTCCAGGATATGTAGAGAGTTTTTTAAGGTAGTAAGTAAAACCAATACGACCTAAAGACGAGATAATAATCCTAGCTCCTACCCTAGGTGCTTTTACTTAGAACGCACAAGGTAGAACAAAAAAGGGTGGTGGTGAAAAGTGCCAGATGTAGATAAGGATGCAAAGACGGAAGAGGCTACCCCCAAGCGGGTTCGAGATTCTAAGAAAAAAGGTCAAATAGCAAAGAGCAATGATTTAAATGCTGCCATATCCTTCTTGGTTTTTACAATGGGTTTGCTGACTTTAAGCCAGTATCTATTCTCGAATGGACTAGCTTATATGAGGAATTCATTAAAGATTGGCTACACCATCAATGTCAATATGGAGAATATGAACAGTTTATTTACAAATGGAGTATTTCACTACTTTATGCTTGTACTTCCTTTTGCCCTTATAGCTGTTGTTGTAGGAATTGTGAGCAATTTGATTCAGACAGGCTTTTTATTTACTAGTGAGACCATAAAACCTGATTTTAGTCGAATAAATCCTATAAAAGGTTTTAAGAATATCTTTTCAAAAAAAGCTTTTGTTACATTGCTAAAGAATTTAATGAAATTAATCCTAGTTTTTTATTTGACTTTTAAGAATTTAGAAGAATCCGGGAAACAAATACTAAATAGTGGAAGTATAGGGACAGAGAAGATTTTTCTCTTTATTATGTCTTTTATCAGAGAACTAAGTATAAGTATAGGAGTCATTATGCTAATTATAGCTCTTGTCGACTATGTTTTTCAGAAGTTTGACCATAAAAAGAATTTGCGAATGAGTAAACAAGAAATTAAAGATGAATACAAGGAAATGGAAGGAAATCCTCAAATTAAATCAGCAAGGCAACAGAGGCAAAGGCAATTGGCCATGGGTAGAATGATGGACGATATTGCCACTGCAACTGTAGTGGTGACAAACCCAACCCATATTGCCGTCGCCATACGATACGATGGAGAAAAGGATAATGCCCCTATTGTGGTGGCAAAAGGCGCAGACTATATAGCTCTCAAGATTAAGGAGAAAGCCAAAGAAGGCAAAATTCCTATTGTAGAAAATAAGCCCTTGGCTCGAGCTATGTATAAAAGGGTTGAAATAGGAGATTTCATTCCAATGGATTTATATAAAGCCGTTGCAGAAATACTAGCAATTGTATATCAAATGCAAAAAAAGAACAAATATAAGATTTAAAACCAATAGAGAACATCATACAAAATGAATTACTAAGGAGTTTATCATGGCTGGAATTTTAAGAAAAATCATAACCCTATCCAATCAGTACATTGAATACGTGGTAGCATTTACAGTAATTGCGGTTATTGGAATTATCATTATACCTATGCCAGCCCCATTATTAGATTTGCTCTTAGTATTTAATATTACATTATCTGTAATAATGTTTCTTTTAACACTATTTACAAAGAATGTACTGGAATTTTCAACTTTTCCAACTTTATTGTTGATAACGACCATGCTTCGATTATCTCTAAATATTTCTTCTACCAGATTGATATTAAGTGAAGGATACGCTGGTCAAGTAATAGATGCCTTTGCTAATTTCGTTACAGGAAATAATTATATCGTAGGAGCAGTAATCTTTATTATTATCGTCATTGTGCAGATGATAGTAGTAACCAGCGGTGCAAGCAGAGTTTCAGAAGTTTCCGCGCGGTTTACCTTAGATGCAATGCCAGGAAAGCAAATGGCAATAGATGCAGATCTCAATTCTGGCACAATCACTGAAGCCATTGCAAAGAAGAGGAGACAGGATTTACAGAGAGAGGCAAGTTTTTACGGAGCTATGGATGGTGCCAGTAAGTTTGTCAAAGGAGATGCCATAGCTTCCATAATCATAACATTAATCAATCTTGTCGGTGGAATATTGATCTATGGAGTCCAAAGTGGTATAGGCGTAGTAGAAGCACTAAATGTATTTGGAAAACTGACTATAGGTGACGGTCTAGTGAGCCAAATTCCTTCCTTATTAATCTCTGTAGCTTCAGGTATATTGGTGACGAGATCTGATGATGGGTTAGATTTTGGTACTTCAGTAGTAGGAGAACTATTTGGTGTATCGAAAGCCATAATGGTGGCAGCAGTAATTTTACTTCTTATTGCATTAGTGCCAGCTTTTCCTACACTGCCTTTTTTGATTGTAGCATTGATTTTAGGTGGATTAGGGTATTTGCTTATGGAAAATGAAAAAAATGAAAATGAACGAGCTATGACAAAAGTAGAGTCACAGAAGGAAACAAGTAATAGTGGAGAAAGAGAAGAAAATATCGCCACTTACCAAGTGGAACCTATTTCTTTAGAAATTGGCTATGGACTTATTTCATTAGTAGATGAGGGGAACGATGATAATTTAATTAATCATATCACTGCCATTCGAAGACAATGTGCTAGTGAAATGGGTATTATGGTCAATCCGATACGAATCCGGGACAATTTGCAATTAGGTCCTAATGAATACACTATTAAAATCAAAGGAAACAAAGTTGCAGGAGGAGAATTATATACTCAGAGGTACTTGATCATCGACCCTGGAAACAGCGATTTTGAGTTAGATGGCATTCCAACGAAAGAGCCCTCCTTTGGTTTGGATGCCCTTTGGATAGAAGAAGCAAACCGTGAAAAAGCCGATTTAAAAGGATACACCATTGTAGAACCAGTGACCGTACTTGTCACTCATTTAAAAGAGGTCATCAAGAAAAATAGCGCTGAACTCTTAGGAAGGCAAGAGGTAAAACAATTACTAGAAGGAATAAAAGAAAGGTATAATGTAGTCGTAGATGAACTCATACCAGATATCTTGTCCTTAGGAGAAGTTCAGAAAGTACTCCAAAACCTCTTAAAGGAAAATGTGCCTATATATGATTTGGTTACGATTTTAGAAGCATTAGCAGATAATGGAATGATGACAAAAGACATTGAAGTTCTTACAGAGCAGGTAAGATACACATTAAGGCGCACTATTGTAAAAAATTACTTAAACAGAGATGGGGTGCTTATGGTTATGACGGTACATCCAGATTTAGAAGAATTAATTGGAAACAACATACAAAAATCTATGTCAGGTTCTATACCAGTTTTACAGCCAGATATCATACATAAAGTTTTTGACAATATTAACCATTCCATTAATAGCCTTATGATAAATGGTATAGAACCCATCATATTGACTTCGCCAAAAATTAGAATAGCATTTAGGAATTTAATTTCTTTTACCTTTCCTAATGTGCCTGTCCTATCCCTACACGAAATACCAAATGATATTGAAATTGAAGCAGTTGGGCAGGTTGAAAAACTATGATCGTAAGAAGATATATTGTAGATGATATGAAAGAAGCCGTTGTGAGGGCTAAATACGAATTAGGTCGAGAAGCCATTATTATTAGTCAACGCAATATAAAAATTGGGAAATGGTATAACCCTTTTAAAAAAACAAAGATTGAAGTTACTGTGGCCATAGAGGAAAATACTCAAATTGTACCACCACAAGACACCTCTATACAAGAAAAAGAGAAGAAGGAAGATCCACCCCATATTATCCCTATAAGTGTGGAGGATGCAGGATTATCTATAGAAGAGTTTAAAGATCTTATTACAAATCAGTATCAATACAGCGGCTTTGAACGAAGAGGAGAACTATCTAAAATTAATGTTTTTATAGGGCCAACAGGAGTAGGTAAAACCACAACCATTGCTAAGATTGCTGCAAGAGAGCACTTGATTCATAAAAAAAAAGTGGGATTAATTACTATGGACACCTACCGAATAGGCGCTGTAGAGCAATTAAAAACCTATGCCAATATTATTGGTTTGCCATTTGAAGTAGTCAATGAAGCAAATGAAATGGAAGAGAAAGTAAATGCACTCAGCTACTGTGATATTATTTTAATAGATACATTAGGAACGAGCCCTAAGAATCAAGATAAAATATATGAAATAAAAGAATACCTTCAAAAGGTGAATAAAAGTATTACCACCTATTTAATTCTCAGCATTTCAACAGATAAAGATACGATATTGTCCATATTAGATAAGTACAATTATTTGCATTATGACGCTTTAATATTGACTAAATTTGATGAGGTAAATCATTTATCGAATCTTTGGAATATTATAGAACACTGCCCTTTTCCTATTCAATACATCTGTAATGGACAAGGTGTTCCAGATGATATTAAAGACGCTACAATAGACAATGTATTTGCTTTTGCAAAGGAGAATAAATGGATATGATGGATCAAGCAAGTAGTCTACGATCTATGATTAATAGAAATAGAACAATAGATGAGCTTACCCAAGTTGAAAAGAAAGCAGAACACTATATCAAAATATATTCTGTCGTCAGTGGAAAAGGTGGAGTGGGTAAGACAAATTTTTCGATTAATATGGCGATCAAATTTCAACAAATGGGCAAAAGAGTGCTTTTGCTGGATGCAGATTTGGGAATGTGCAATGCAAATATTATGCTAGGCATGGAAACCAAGCTAAGTTTAATAGATCTCATTCAAGGTAGAGCTACATTAGACCAGATTATCACTAAGGGACCTAGTGGAATTCACTTGATTTCAGGTGGAGCAGATTTGCTATCTTTAAAAGCGATAGAAGATATTCGCCAACAAGAGATTGTCGATGCCATGAGCCAAATTATGGACTACGACATTTTAATCATCGATATTGGAGCAGGGATCACCAAGTACTCTCTGACATTCATTCAATTATCTCATGAGGTGATTATTATTACCACTCCAGAACCTACGGCGATAACAGATGCATATCGAATTGTAAAGGCTATAGCTGTTTACAAATTAAAGGAGCAAGTGAAAGTAGTAGTCAATCAAATCCACGATTTGTCGCAGGGGGAAGAAGCTTTTCAGAAGCTATTTAAGACATCTAGTCAATTTTTACATATGAAATTACAAAGTATTGGTTTTATCTTTTACGACACCCGAGTGAGGAAATCTATTATGGAACAAATACCAGTAGTATTAAAATACCCTAATGGATTAGCTAGTCAAAATATTAAACAAATATGTGAAAATATACTAGAAGACAAAGAGTATTCTTATAAAGTTTCTAATTTTAAGCAATTAAGCAATAAATTATTAAGAATATTTGGGTGATACTGTGAATTCTTTAAAATTAAATAGCACAATAGAATTAATTACAAATGAAAATGAAAAAGTCTATGGAATCATTTACGACATTATAAAAGATAAAGTGTTTGTAGCTGTATCTGCAGATGACAAAGAGTTTAAATTATTGCATAAAGGAGAAAAACTACAGTGCATTAGCAGTGATTCGAAGACGATCTTGAGTTTTAAAGCCATTCTGACAGATCGAATTCAATCGGACTCTCCCATTTATGAACTATCCTCTATAACAAATTTAAAAGAGATGCAGAGAAGAGAAGATGTAAGAGTTTCTTGTAGTCTACCTATTGAATTTATAGACAAAGACTCTATGCAAAAGGAATGGATTCCCTATGAAGGTACTATCGTGAATTTAAGTGCAAGTGGCTTGAGACTATCTTGTTCTGTGAATTATAAAATGAATACCAATTTATTCATTAGATTCGATATAGAGAATCGAGAGTATCAACTGAATGCTAAAATCGTATATAAAGAGCTTATCCCTCAAAAGGAAAGGTCTATCTACCATTACGGAATTAAATTTATAGACATTGAAGAAAGGGAAAGAGAAAAGATTATTCAATATCTATTCGCCTTAATGAGAAAAAACAAAATGAGGTAAAAGAGGGTTTACATGTGTTATAAAAAAAGCCAAAAAGACAAATTAATAATAAAATATTTACCCTTGGTGAAGAAGATTGCAGACAAGATAGAGGTAAAAGGCAATAGGTATGAAAAAGACGACTTAGTCAGCTTAGGTGTTATTGGACTATTAGATGCCATTGACAAGTACGATTACAAGAAAAACGTCCCTTTTGAGGCTTACGCTACTTTGCGTATACGAGGAGCAATCATTGACGAATTTAGAAAATCCGGTCGGGTGTCAAGAGACCGAATTTATAAACTCAATGAATACTACAAGGCAAAAGAAGAATTAGAAAATAAATTGATGAGGTCACCTGAAGAATCAGAGATATGCCAGCAATTAAGTATTGATAGTAAAGAATTATATAAAATTCATGAGACGGTTCATTATTTATCTGAGATTTCTTTAGAGTCCGTAGTCTTCTCAGAAAAAGGGAGTGAAGTTCAATTAATAGATCTTGTAAAAGATGAACATGTCTTATTGCCAGAGGAGCATATTGTAAAAAGAGAGCAGGAAAGCTTGTTGAAAGATGCTATAAGTAGTTTAAAAGAGAGAGAACAAATTATTTTAAATCTATATTATACAGAAGAATTGAGCTTAAAAGAGATCGCGTATATTTTGGGAATTTCAATTCCTAGAGTGTCTCAAATTCATGGGAAAGTACTTTTAAAATTAAGAGATTATATCTCAACGAATGCGGGGGAAGCCTAATGTTTCATGTACTGATTGCTTTAGGCTGTATATGTATTGGGCTAGGTTTTCTTGGGAGAAAATCAGAAAACACGTATAAAGATGTAGTACATATAAAAAAAATACAAGACAATGAAAATGAAATTAAAGAGATAAAAGAGCGAATAGAGCTTGTGGAAAGACTCCTATTTCAAGATATGAGTAGTTTTAAAGAAGAATTAGAAAACCAGATTATGGGGCACTCTTCAGAAGAAGAGATGGATGAGCTATATAAAGATGAGGCACCTAAAGAAATAGAAATAGTCCATGAAGAAGAACCACAAAACAAAGATCAAATACAGGTCAATGAAACATATTTAGATCAATACAGAAAACTATGTGAATACGAAAATAAACACTATACTCTAGATCAAATATCTTCTTTATTACATATGCAAAAGGGGGAGCTCTTATTATTAAAGAATTTGTTCAAAAATATTTCAGAATAAAAAAGGAATACCTTATTCCCTTTGGCCTAGGTATACTCATTTCTGCAATACTTATGAATTGGAGCTACCAGGTAAAGATTAATGCCAATATTGAACAAGAAGCACGAAGACTAGGAATGGTTTATCCATCCGAAGTAAAAGTTTTAGATACGGAGGAGCCTAAGAATGATTAGAAGCCTGTACACTTTAAATAGAAATATGAATGTACTTCAGAAAAAACAAGAAAATGTCAGCGCCAATATTACAAATGTAAATACCGTAGGTTATAAGTTTCAAGACATGGTTCAAAGTACTTTG
>NZ_CALNCS010000101.1 GCF_937875145.1 Alkalibaculum bacchi
AAAGAGTTCGTTATCATATATTATCTCGAATCCATAATGATGCCAATATTGGACTAGTTATGTATACGAACAGTCATGGTATTTTAAAAGTAGATGAAAATGGGAAACAAATGATTCCCCTGTTTCAGGATAAATAGTAAAGAGAGGATTAAGGATGAAATACAATCACATAGATGTTATTGGATTAGGTCCAGGTCATCCCGATTATATATTGCCTGCTGGCTTAAAAAAAATAAAAGAAGCAGATGTCCTTATTGCAGGAGAGCGTAATTTGGAGGGTATACCTACATCTGATAAAGAAGTCCTTATTATACGAAACAATTTAAAAGAACTTATAGAGTATATAAATAAGAATTATCAAGATAAAAAGATTGGGGTTTTAGTGTCCGGTGACCCTGGCTATCACAGTATGCTTTCTTATATAAAGAAAAATACGCAGGGTATAGAGGTAAGGGTGACACCGGGAATCAGCTCCTTTACGTATTTTTTTTCAAGGTTGTCTATGGTCTGGCAAGATGCAGTCCTTAGCAGCGTTCATGGGGAAGATACGGATTTTATTAAGTTAGTTGAGGAAAACAAAAAGGTGTTTTTTCTTACAGACCAAAAAATCACTCCAAACTACATGGCAAATGAATTGATGAAGAAGGGAATAACACATAAATGTTTTTTTATTGGAGAGAGGCTTTCCTATGCTGATGAAAAGATCAGTTGTTTAAGTGTAGGCGAAGCAGCTCAGTACCCTACAGATTCTTTATGTGTTGTGGTAATTGCCGATGAATGAAAAAAGAAAATTTTATTTTGGCATACCTGATGAAGAGTTTATCAGGGCAAAAGTGCCCATGACAAAAGAAGAAATAAGAGTCATTACCCTTTCAAAGCTCCAATTAGAAGAAGATAGTGTCATTTTAGATGTTGGAGCAGGTACAGGCTCTATATCTATAGAGTGTGCCCTTTTAGCTAGGAATGGAAGGGTATACGCAGTAGAAGTAGTAGAAGAAGGTATCGAGCTCATTAAAAAGAATATTGAAAAGTTTCAAGCTACAAACATCCTTCCCATTCAAGGAATGGCGCCAGAAGCTTTTGAAGGAATTAATAAAGTAGATCGAATCATCATTGGTGGAAGTAGAGGAAACATAGGTGAAATTTTACAGTGGGCAGAGGAGCATTTAAATCCTAATGGTATTGTAGTCGCTAACTTTATTACTATAGAAAACTTGTACGCTTTTCTTCAAGCGCTAAAGGAGAACGATTATGAATACGAGTGCACACAAGTAACGATCGCTAAGAGTAGAATTGTAAAGGACATCACTATGATGCAGGGGCTAAATCCCGTCTTTGTAGTTAAAGCGTGGAAACACCGAGTTTAGAGTTTAAAGTTAGAAAGATAGGTGGTCAGGTGGTCAGCAAAACCATACTACCATCGCTGGTGGCGAAAGTACTAAGAGTAGGTAGCTAGTCGCTGTCCATTAGGACCCTATTTACTGCACCAATCATCCTGAGCAGAGCGAAGGATCTTAATGTTCGCCCGGTACACAAACTAAAAAAGGAAAGGTATGAGTGTATGGCTAAAGTATATTTTATAGGAGCGGGTCCAGGGGATCCTGAATTGTTGACATTAAAGGGAAAGAGAATTATTGATTCTAGTGATGTGATTATTTATGCAGGCTCTTTAGTAAATGCTGCAGTTTTAGAAGGCTGTAAAGAGGATGCAAAGATTTACAACAGTGCTTCTATGAATCTAGATGAAGTCTTAGAGGTAACTGTAAAGGCTATAAATGAGGGCAAAGATGTAGCAAGAGTACATACAGGAGACCCAAGTATTTATGGTGCTATTAGGGAGCAGATTGATCCCCTTGAAGAAAAAGGTATTGAATGTGAAGTCATTCCAGGTGTAAGCTCATTTACCGCTTCTGCAGCGGCTATGAAAAAAGAGTTTACTCTACCTAATGTTTCTCAAACGGTTATTTGTACGAGAATGGAAGGCAGAACTCCAGTACCAGAAGAAGAATCTCTTGAAAAACTAGCTTCTCACAAAGCTTCTATGGCCATTTTCTTATCTGTCGGAATGATTAATAAAGTCATTGAAAAATTGACCATTCATTATCCTGTCACCACTCCTGTGGCAGTAGTGCAAAGAGCTACTTGGCCAGATCAAAAGATTGTCTTAGGTACTTTAGAAAACATCGCAGAAAAAGTTGCTGATGAAAACATTACAAAGCAAGCTCAAATCTTAGTAGGAAATTTTTTGGGTGACGAGTACGAATTATCAAAACTCTACGACAAGAACTTTACACATATGTTTAGGGAAGGAAAATAAACTTGGAAACCTGGGCAATTGTTACAGTAAGTAAAAAAGGCGTTCAAAGGGCGCTAGAAGTAGCAGACCTTTGTAAGAGGAAAATAAATTTCCATATCTATACCCTTGAAAAATACCATACTAGTGGAGTGACAAAAGTAGGTGATGATTTAAAGGAAATTGTCCGTGACGTATACAAATCCTATAAGACGATTATCTTTATTATGGCAAGCGGCATCGTAGTGAGGATGATTAGCCCATATATACAGTCTAAATTAAAAGATCCTGCTATTTTAGTCATGGACGACAAAGGGCAATTTGTCATTAGCCTCTTATCAGGTCATATTGGTGGAGGCAATGAAGATGCTAAGCTTTTAAGTCAAATTATAAAGGCTACACCTATTATCACCACCTCTTCGGATGTAAATGGAAAGATGGCAGTAGATACTTTTGCTATGAAACATAAATTATCTATTGTGGATTTTACTCGTGCAAAAGAGATTACTGCTATGATTTTAAATGAAGAATCTATTGCTCTTATCAATGAGGATAAGATTTTCATTCATAGAGATCTTGTATGTGACAATGTAGTCCTGGTCCAAGATTACGATGAATTAGTAAATTATGATGGTGTCATTATCATCTCGCAAAAAGATGAGATTCAACTCGACATACCCTTTGTACAATTAATGAGCAAAAACTTAATCTTTGGTATTGGCTGCAGAAAAGATACGTCAGCGGATGCAATAGTAGACTTTATTTGCGCTATTTTAAAGGAATTAAATATTAGTATACATGCTATTTCAACATTATCAACTGTAGATGTAAAGAAAAACGAAAAGGGCTTATTAAAAGCTAAGGAGCGCTTAGGTTTAGATTTAGAAATCATTTCTCGAAGTGAGATCGCAAAGCATGAGGACAAATTTAAACAATCCTCTTTTGTAAAGAAGACCATCGGAGTAGGCAATGTAAGCGAACCATGTGGATATATTTCATCTCATGGAGGTACTTGTCTCTTAAGCAGAAGGGCGAATGCTGGAATAACATTATCTTTGTGGAAGAAAAATGAGGAGGCTTTAAATGAATAAATTATACGTAGTTGGAATCGGACCAGGAAATAGAGAAAATATGACGTTTTCTGCTGTGAATGCTTTAAAGGACAGCGATATTATTATTGGTTATAATACATATATTGATTTGATCAAAGATCTGATAGGAGGCAAACAAGTAGTAAGCAATGGCATGAGAAAAGAAGTAGACCGTTGCAAAGAGGCCATTGAATTAGCATCTAAAGGAAATACCGTTTCCGTTGTTAGTAGTGGAGATGCAGGTGTTTATGGTATGGCAGGTTTAATCCTTGAGATTATTAGCAAAGAATACTCTATGTCTGATTTTGACGTTCAAATCATCCCTGGTGTAACAGCTGGCAATTCTAGTGCCGCCATATTAGGTGCTCCATTAATGCATGATTATGTGACGATTTCTTTATCAGATTGGTTGACAAAATGGGAAACCATTGAAAATCGTATTCATTGTGCAGGCAAGGGAGACTTTATCGTAGTACTTTACAATCCAAAGAGCAAATCAAGAACAGAATACATCAATAAAACACAAGAAATCCTTTTGCAATATAAATCTCCAGATACTCCAGTAGGCATTGTGCGCAGTGCTTTTAGAGAAGACCAAAGCGTACAGATTTCTACTTTAGGTGAGTTGTCAAATTGTGATGTAGATATGTTTTCAACAGTAATCATCGGAAACTCTAAAACCTATATTAACGGCAAATATATTATTACACCTAGGGGGTACAGCATTTGAAACTAGTATTTGCTGGCACCAAGATGGGTAGACAATATGTTCAGCAATTATTAAAATGTGGTGAAAAAGTCATAGTATCAACAGCTACAGAGTATGGAGCTTCATTATACGAACCTCACGAAAACTTGATTATTAATAATAAGAAGATGAATTATGAAGAGATGATTGCATTTATCCAAGATAAAAATATTGATGAAATAATCGATACTACCCATCCTTATGCTGTTCAAGTGACAGAAAATATGATAAAATGTGCCAAGAACCTTAAAATTCCATATCGTGTTATAGAAAGAGATTCATTCATTGAAAAAAAGGGTGCAAAGGGGCTAATTTTAGCCCATAGCTATGAGGAAGCCTGCAATCTTCTTATAGAAAAGGAAGGTAATATATTACTTGCTATTGGTAGCAATAATATCCAAGCTTTTCAAAAGATTCTCAAAAATCGAATTTATATAAGAGTATTGCCTACATCACAAGTATTAGAAAAATGCGAAAATTTAGGCTTTACCCCTAAGAATATCATCGCCATGCAAGGACCGTTTAGCTATGAAATGAATCGGGCTATTATTCAAGAACACGCGATTAAGTATCTGGTCACAAAAGATAGTGGAACATCTGGAGGAGTAGAAGAAAAAGTACAATCAGCACTAGATATGGGAGTAGATGTAATCATGATTCCAAGAAGGTCGTTCTAAGTTCTATGTTCTAAGTAAAATCATAGTCACTTATGGTGATATGAAAGTTTTACATAGAACTTATAATATACTACTTAGAACTTAATAGTAGGGGGGATTTGTAATGAAATTAGAGGATATTCAAAATGCAATAGGGGAGTTAGACGAGGATTTATTATTTGAACTGATCGATGAATACTTAGGAGAAAATCCTACAGAGGAAAACGCCTGGGAGATCATTCGTTACAGCCAAAAAGGGACGAGAATTGTCGGCGATTACTATCATAATGGAATATATTTTCTAGGTGATTTAATTTATGCTGGTGAGCTCATGACAGAAATCATCGATAAATTAAAACCGTATATTTCCCACTACAAAGAAGGAGACTATATTGGTAAAATGCTCATCGGAACCGTACAAGGGGATCTTCATGATATAGGGAAAAATATTTTTAAAGGCATGTCCGAAGCAGCTGGCTTTCAAGTTTACGATATAGGCATCGATCAATCAGCAGATGCTTTTGTAGAAAAAGCTCATGATATAAAGCCAGATATCATTGGCCTAAGCGGTGTCCTTACATTAGCTATTGATGCTATGAAACGCACGGTTGATGTCATAAAAGAGGCTGGACTTAGAAGTGATGTAAAAATCATTGTAGGCGGTACTCCCCTTACAGATGAAGCCGCAAAGCATATCGGTGCGGATGCATACTCTATTAACGCCAATGAAGGCGTAGAGATTTGTAGAGAATGGATGGGAAAAGAAATCTATCACAAATTATATGAATGCAAAAAAGCTTAACCATCAGCAATTCCTTATCAGCCATCAATATTCTAAGGTTAGATTCTATGAATCTAATAGATGAATCTTGCTCATATTAGACAGGACAGCTGTTAAGGTCAAAAGCGAACTTTCACGAATTTACTTATATATAAGAAAGTTCTTGCGTTTTTATAAAACATATGTTAATATATAGGAAAGTAAATAAATATATGGGAAAACGGTTAAACTCCGTTGCAGCCCCCGCTACTGTAATTGCTGACGAGCATCTTTTATACCACTGGATAAATCTGGGAAGGTAGATGTAA
>NZ_CALNCS010000102.1 GCF_937875145.1 Alkalibaculum bacchi
GAGATGCAATCTTCACTAATTGTATAAGCCATTCAATTCACCTCCTACATATGTAAGGTATGTATCTTATCACTGCTCTTATTATATAATAAAATGGCTATTATTCAAGTGGTTTTTTAATTATAATTCACTTTTTTGTTTGTTTTTTGTCAATAATTCTTTTTTTACATGATTTTCATGATTGCAGGTATGATTTTGTTTTTCTTCTCCATCTTGTTTTTTGTGTTTTGTTTTACAACAAGATCCCTTACAAGAGGATTGTAACTTAATATTATCTAATTTATATTCATTTACGATTACTTCATCTCCATCAATTTTTACTATGACAGATTCAGCTAAGGTATTGACCCTTATAATAATCCCTTCTCCATCAGGGGATATGACTCTTTGTCCTTCTGAAGGTAATCTCTTGGCCACTTCTTCATAAAAATCTTGCTCATATTTTAAACAGCACAATAATCTACCACAAATTCCAGAAATCTTTGTTGGGTTTAATGATAAACTTTGTTCTTTTGCCATCTTAATAGATACAGGTTCAAAATCACCTAACCATTTTGAGCAGCATAAAGGAATGCCACAGGGTCCGAGACCACCAAGCATTTTAGCTTCATCCCGGACGCCAATTTGTCTTAATTCAATGCGAACCTTGAAAATAGCAGCTAAATCTTTCACTAATTCCCTAAAGTCTACTCTTCCTTCAGCCGTAAAGTAAAAAATAATCTTATTATTGTCAAATGTGTACTCTACATCAATTAGCTTCATATCTAGCTTATGCTTTTCTACTTTTTCTTTGCATATCTCCAAAGCTTTAACTTCTTTTTCTTTATTTTTCTTGTACGTTTTTTCATCCTTGTGAGTAGCAATTCGAATTACGGGTTTTATAGGAGGTACTATCTCTTCTTCTGATACAAACTTTATAGGGGTTACAGCTGTACCAAATTCTATCCCTCTAGCTGTCTCAACAATAACTTTATCCTCAGCATTTAGCTCAAAATCCTGTGGATCAAAATAATATATTTTACCGGCCTTTTTAAACCGTATTCCTATGACCTTTATCATTAATTAATTTTTCCTCCTGTATTCTTAACAACAATCTTTCGATTTGTAATTGTAAATTTACATTATATTTTAAATCACCTTGTAAGATTATAATATTCCCTATTATATCATGAAACCCTTCATAAGTTAAACACTCACTTATTTCCTTATACACATTCAAAGATCCATTTACTTTAGCGTACAAGGCATTCTTAAATAGGATCAATAAATTGTTTATGATGTACTCATTGCTCAATTTTTCATCTTTTATCCACTTCGAAAATTCAAAGATTTGAGAATAATCACCTTTCATAATAGAAAAAATATATTTTCTAAAGATCTTAAATTGATCGATTTCTTCTGGATTTTTTATGATATTTTCAGCTTTTTCAATACAACCTTGGCTTAATTCGTATACATCGTCAAGAAGGCTCTCTTTTAGGGAATACTTTTTTCTAAGAGAAGATTGAAAGGTTTCCTTATCTAGTGGATTAAAATATAAAATTTGACCTCTCGACAAAATTGTAGGAAGTATTCTCTCTTTGCTCTCACTAATTAAAATAATATATACGCCTGCATTAGGTTCTTCTAAAGTCTTTAATAGAGAATTTTGTGCAGGGATACCCATAGTTTCACAATTATTGATTATAAATACCTTCTTATCCCCTTCATAGGATTTTACATTCATTTTTTTTTGTATTTCTCGTATCTGACTGATTTTAATGCTTGATTCTAAGGGAAAGATTTCAATAAAATCAGGATGATTTCCACTGTCCATCTTATTACAAGAAGTACAATGATTGCAAGGCTTATTATCTACCGAACACAGGATAGCTTTTGAAAACTCTATAGCCGTCTTTCTTTTATTGGTCCCCTCAGGTCCTACAAATATATAGCAATGATTAACTCTATTATAATCAATGGCTTTCGAAAGTATATATTTATTTTTCTCGTCTATAATAATCTGATCAAACATTTGTAACCTCATCTTTTATTATATTATCAATAATATCCTTATAGATCTCTTCATTAATGTCTTCAATAGTTCTAAATTCATCTTTATTCATACAATCAATTTCGTGCCAATGGTATAAGTTTATTAGTCTTTTAGCATTTTTATAGGCATTGTGTAAGTGGATATAATTGTTTTCATGTATATCCTTTTTTTCTCCATTTGTTATTTTGTTTAATCTCTTTTCAATTCGATCTATAGAATGGTTTAAAGGAATATTTAAAAAATAAATTTTATCTGGTATAGGGATCTTATACAATTCAAACTCTAGATTCCATAGCCAGTTTAGGTATTTATTGAATTCTTCTTCATCACTTATTTTTCCCCCTTGATGAACCATATTAGAGGTTGTATACCTATCAGCAATAATAATACCACCATTATTATAAAAATCTTCAAATTCACATTTATAAGAAGCATACCGATCTCCAGCATAGAAAGTAGATGACACATATGGACTAATCTCATCTGGATTCTTACCAAAATCTCCTCGAAGATACATTTTAACAAGAGCTGAACTCTCTTTTTCATATCTAGGATAAGAGATCATCATGACCTTATATCCGTTTCGGTATAACCTTTTATAGAGTAATTTGCTTTGAGTTTCTTTTCCGCTCCCATCTAAACCTTCTATTACAATTAATTTTCCCATATTGCCTCCTTATTTTATAACCTGTATTTTCTTTTCATTTAGCCCCATAATATCACTGTCTTCCCAATTTCTAAGAAATAACAAAGTGTTTTTATCTATTTTTTCTCCAGGAACTAAAACAGGTATACCTGGAGGATAAGGGATAATAAATTCTGCACAAATTCGTCCTACAGATTCCATTAAAAGAACTTCTTCCTTGTTTCTATTAATGGCTTCCCAAGGATTTATACATTTTTTTGTTATGGGATAAGAGTAGATGTTTTTCTTTTGCACATACTGCTCTCCAATTAAATGAGAACAATCTTTTAATGCATATACAAGCCTTTCTACGTCTCCTTCTTCTGTTCCCATACCCATCATGGCTAAAACACCATTATAGTCCCACATTTCCATTTGGATAGAGTACTTCTTTCTAAGGATATGGGAAAGGTATACTCCAGAAACCTTAGGACTTTCAATCCAAATTTTCAACTTATCATAATCAAATACTTGGCCACTAGATAGTAGTTCAGATCCTTTTAAATAAAAAGGAGTATTATTTAATTCTTTTTCAATTCTATTATAATAATATAATAACTGATTTAGTCTTTCTCTTCCCCTGTCTCTCGCATCTAAAACGGAATTTTCTATAGACATCATAATAGGATAAGATGGGCTAGTGGTTTGAAGAATATTAATATAATTCTTTATTACATTAGTTGAAATCCTTGAGCTACACACATGAAGGAGAGCCCCTTGATTTAGAGAATTTAATGTTTTATGGGTGCTTTGTACAACGATATCTGCACCTAAATCTACACTTGAGGTAGGGAATTTTTCATTAAACTTTAGGTGAGCGCCATGAGCTTCATCTACAATTAAAACCTTATTATATGTATTCGTCACCTTACTAATGGATTTTACATCTAGGCAAATGCCGTGGTAAGTAGGTGAAGTAATAATCACTCCCTTTAAATGGGGATGCTTAATAAAGGCTTTTTCTACCTGCTCTGCATTAACCATGGGGTAAGATTCATTTGCGTCATCATTATATAGATATACTGGATTAATTTCTTTTAACATTAAAGCCGAATACACAGATTTATGAGAATTCCTAGGAATCAAAAAAGAATCCCCTTTATTGCAAATGGACAAAATAGAGGCAAGAATACCAACCGTACTACCATTGACCAATATAAAGGACTTCTTTACCCCATATATATTAGCTATTTCACCCATAGCTTCTTTAATTGGGCCTTCTGGACTATTTAGATTATCTGTGCCTGGTATTTCAGTAAAATCATACTCATAAGAAAAAAGATCATCTTTACTTCTTCCCTTGTGACCTGGCATGTGAAATCTCGTGTAATCTCCTCGATTTGTTATTCTTTGTAATGCTTTATATATTGATCCTTTCATGAAACTATAAATTCCTTTCTTAATATGATAGAGTACAAGCAGTCTAGACCCACGCTAAAAATCACTGATTTTTGCGAAGATAGGAACTTATGCTTTATCAAACAAAAAACATGTGATATAATATGCAAACTAGCGGATTGGCTCGCAGAAATCACAGAATTTTATGAAATACTAAATAACATTAAGATAATAGTAACACAAATTTTAGATTATATACATATGGTGTTTTCTTTAGATGACGGTTAATAATCTATCTTTTGGGTACAAATAAAATATAACTATTGAAGGGAGAATGTTAAAAATGGCAAATGCCAATATTATAATTCTTGATGAAAATAATTTTGAAAATGAAGTGCTTCAGTCCAAACTTCCTATTTTAGTAGACTTCTGGGCAGAATGGTGTGGACCTTGTCAAACTTTATTACCTATATTTGACGAATTAGCAGATGAAAATAAAGATAAGATAAAAATTGCTAAACTAAATGTAGATGAAAATAGAAGCTTAGCGATGAAATACCGTGTTATGAGTATCCCAACGGTATTGATTTTTAAAGATGGTGAAGAAATCAGAAGAGAAGTAGGAGCTAAAACAAAATCTGATTATGAAAGTATTCTAAATGCTCTTTAAAAGCGCCTACGGTGCGTTAGCTACCAGCGGCCAGTCTTCAGTCATCAGTGCTAGGGTCAAGTCTTACGGGTCAAAGATTTAACCCTGACGCTCAGGATGACTCAAGTAACAGCTAAGATTAAAAAGTAGGATTTTCCTAGTATAGAAAAGAAGCTCGCCTAAAGGCGAGCCGTTTTTTTCAGCTTTCTGCATTTCGCTTTCAGCTATTCGTTATTATTCAACTACTGTAAAGTCTTCTTTTCCTGCTCCACATAATGGACATACCCAATCGTCTGGGATATCTTCAAATGCAGTACCTGGTGCAATACCGCTATCTGGATCTCCCTCAGCTGGATCATAAATATAACCGCATAGTGTACATTCATACTTTTTCATTTTATTACCTCCGTTAAAATATTTTATATTATTTCTAATTGCTGCTAACAATTATATAATACCCTTTTTGTGAAATGTTAAACACCCATAGTTTAATTTAAAGAACAACTCTTCGCAAGTCATCGATATTTTTTTGTATATCCCCTTTAAATGTAAAGGAACCTGCTACTAATACATCTGCTCCAGCTTCTACAATTTTAGGCGCTGTTTCTAAATTGACACCACCATCTATTTGTATATCAATAGGGTAACCTTTTATCATCTCTTTTAGAGCTCTTATTTTATCTAGAGAATTTTCGATAAAACTTTGTCCTCCATAACCTGGATTTACTGTCATAAGTAAGATCATATCTACTTCATCTAAAACATATTTTAGTGTACTTAAAGAAGTAGCTGGGCATAGAACAACTCCTGATTTAACACCATAAGACTTGATTAAGTTTAGACTCCTATGAAGATGAGTAGTAGCTTCTTGGTGTACTGTTATAATATCAGCTCCAGCTTCTGCAAAACGGCCGATCAAGCGATCAGGATCTTGCACCATCATATGGACATCAAAAGGTAAATTCGTTTTATCTCTTAACATTTTAACCTGATCAGGTCCAAATGCAATATTAGGCACGAAATTCCCATCCATTACATCAATATGTAATAAATCTACATTACATTCTTCCACTTTTTTAATTTGATTTTCAAGATTTCCAAAATCTGCTCCTAATATAGAAGGAGCTATTTTAACTGCCATGTTTGTACCTCCATTTGTTAGATGAACTATCTTTATAAATTTAAAATATTTTTATAATGTCATCAAGCTTCTTAAGCTCTTTTTGTTCATCTGTATAGTATATCATTTGTGAAAATTGTTACAGTTAATAATAACATAATTTTAGAGAATACATCAACTTACTTCTGTTTATTTATTACGGTACTATATTTATAAAGTAATCTTACTCTTTATCCTTTATTTACATATATTTTTATCATCAAAATCCACCATTTGGTTAAACTAGATGATATTGAATTCTTTTAAGAAATATTTATATATTCTAAATTCATAATGATAAATACTAGAAATAGAAAGTGGTGTGATATATTGGGTAAAAGTAGTAATCTATTAAAATTTAAACATTTTGCCTGGTCAGGAGTTGAAAAAGAGGATTTTAAGCCTTCTATTGAGGGAGAAATAAATCAAAATGAAACCACTGTGCAACATATCATTGAAAACGGCTTTGGCACATGCTTTCATTTGAATTATTATGAATGTAGCTTCGATGGCTTTACTCCCCTTGAAAAATTACAAGAAGTCCACGCAGTTATTGTGGCTAGAGGAGAAGGGAAAATAATAGTAGATGATGATATTTATATTGTTAAGCCTATGGACATTGTCATCATCCCAAAAGGAGCCTCACATCAATTTATTAGTACAGATGATGAACCCTTTGGTTTTTTTTGTATAATAAATAAGGTGGTAAGCTGACAAAGTGGTAAGGTGGTAAGCAAATATGCGACTTGCGTCGCAGTGAACATGGGACAATGAACATTTAAAATTATACTAAAAATAATAAAACTAGCATATTTGTACTGTTCAATGTTTATTATTCATTTTTCATTGTTCAATAAAAATATAAGCTCCTAGGTGCTAGGTATGAGCTTTATAAAAAATCAGCCACCCGCTGGTGGCTGATTGCTATTTTTATTATTCTTCTGAATCTATGTCTATATCTTCATCTTCATCTTCGCTGATCACTTTCGTTACACTTATGATCTTTTCATTTTTTTCTAATTTCATTAAACGTACGCCTTGAGTACTTCGACCCATCACAGATATATCTGATGTCTTTATGCGAATGATGATTCCTTGATTATTAATCATCATTATTTCATCTTCTTTGTCACATATGATGATTCCAACTAGACTTCCAGTTTTGTTTGTTATTTTATAGGTTTGTATGCCTTTTCCAGCTCTATTTTGAGCACGATATGCAGAATCATCAGTAAGCTTGCCATAACCATTTTCAGTGACGCATAAGATATATTTATCTTGATCAAGGATACCTACACCAATAACTTCATCATCTTCGCGAAGCGAAATTCCTTTTACTCCTATAGCAGTTCTACCCACAACTCTTATTTCATTCTCTGAGAATCGAATAGCATATCCATTCTTTGTCCCCATAATCACTTCTTGATTTCCATCCGTTAATTCCACTGAAATCAGTTCATCGCCTTCATTTAAGGTAATAGCAATAAGCCCATTTTTCCTAGAGGAATCATACTGAGAAAGATCTGTTCTTTTTATGATTCCATTTTTTGTGCTCATAAGCAAATAGAAATCATCGACAAATTCCTTAATTGGTATTACTGTTGTTACCTCTTCATCTTGCTCTAATTGAAGTATATTCACTATGGCTGTTCCTCTTGCTTGTCTAGAAGCTTCTGGAATTTCATATGCCTTTAAGCGATATACTTTACCTTTATTGGTAAAGAATAAAATATAATGATGGGTGGTAGTCGTAAATAGATAATTTACAAAGTCATTATCTCTTGTACTTAAGGCGGTTATACCTTTTCCGCCTCGTTTTTGGGCAGTATAGGTACTTGCTGATATTCGCTTAATATACCCAACATGAGTCATAGTAATTACTACGTCTTCTTCATCAATTAAGTCTTCTATGGATATATCTTCATAATCCTCTTCAAAAGCAGTTCTTCTTTCATCGCCATATTTTTCTTTTACTTGAAGAAGCTCTTCTTTTATGACTTCAAAAATGAATTTATCATCTGATAAAATCCTCTTGTATTCTGCTATTTTTTCCATCAACTCACTGTATTCAAGATCAATTTTTTCTCTCTCTAAACCAGTAAGCCTTTGAAGACGCATATCTAGTATTGCTTGGGCTTGTTTTTCAGATAGCGCAAATTCAGCCATTAAACCATCTTTGGCAACTTCACCGTTTTTAGATGATCGAATGATTGTAATGACGCGGTCAATATTATCTAAGGCAATTCTTAAGCCCTCTAGTATATGAGCTCGATCTTCTGCCTTTTGCAAATCAAATTGAGTCCTTCGAACAATAACCTCTTTTTGATGGTCTATATAATATCCTAACATTTCCTTTAGGTTTAGAACTTTTGGTTGATTATCTACTAAAGCCAACATAATTACACCAAATGTATCTTGTAATTGAGTATGTTTATATAATTGATTTAGGATTATTTCCGCATTAAAATCTCTTTTTAAATCTATAACAATTCGAATACCATTTCGATCTGTCTCATCACGAAGATCTGAAATTCCTTCTACTCGTTTTTCTTTTACTAAATCAGCTATTTTTTCAACTAATCGAGATTTATTTACCATATAAGGAATCTCTGTAATGACAATTCGTTGTCTTGTGTTTGTAATATCTTCTATTTGAGTCTTAGCTCTTATTTTTATCCTGCCTCTACCTGTAGTATAGGCGCTTTTCATACCTTCTCTTCCTAGAATAATACCACCAGTAGGAAAATCTGGGCCCTTTACATATTGAATTAAGTCTTGAATACTGCTATCAGGATGATCTATAAGATGTATTGTAGCATTGATGACTTCATTCAAGTTATGAGGCGGGATATTTGTGGCCATACCTACTGCAATTCCTGAAGATCCATTTACTAATAAATTTGGATATCTAGCAGGTAAAACCATTGGCTCCTTTTGAGTCTCATCAAAGTTAGGCATCCAATCTACAGTATTTTTATTAATATCACGAAGAAGCTCCACAGTGATTTTAGCCATTTTAGCCTCTGTATATCTCATGGCAGCAGCGCTATCTCCATCTATAGAACCAAAATTACCGTGTCCATTTACTAATAAATACCTGTAATTAAAATCCTGAGCCATTCGAACTAAAGCATCGTAGACTGAACTATCCCCATGAGGGTGATACTTACCTAGTACGTCCCCGACAATTCTGGCACACTTTCTATATGATTTTTCAGGGGATAAACCCAGTTCGCTCATAGCATAAATAATTCTTCTGTGAACTGGCTTTAAACCATCTCGAACATCTGGAAGTGCTCTTCCTACAATTACGCTCATAGCATAATCAATATAAGACTTTTTCATCTCATGTTCGATATCTATTGGCAATACTTTATCGTGTTTTTCCATGTCCATATTATCCATTTAAGCACCTCCTATATGTCCAAGTTCTTAACTTTTTTCGCATTTTTTTCAATGAATTCACGCCTTGGCTGAACTTTATCTCCCATCAAAATGGTAAAAGATTCATCTGCCTTTATGGCATCATCTATTGTAACTTGTAATAAAATTCTCGTAGAGGGATCCATGGTCGTTTCCCAAAGTTGTTCTGGATTCATCTCTCCTAGACCTTTATATCTCTGGAGAGAAACATTATTGTCTCTTCCGATTTCTTCCATAACCTTTTCTAGCTCTTCATCACTATAACAATACTCTATTCTCTTACCCTTTTGTACTTTATAGAGAGGTGGCTGAGCAATATAAATGTAGCCAGCATCGATTAACCCTCTCATATATCTGTATAAGAAAGTAAGCAAAAGAGTTCGAATATGAGCGCCATCAACATCCGCATCTGTCATTATAATAATTTTATGATACCTGGCACTATCAATCGAAAATTCTGGTCCTATATTCGTTCCAAAGGCTGTAATCATAGAGCGAATGGTATCCGTATTCAATATTCGATCTAATCTAGCCTTTTCAACATTTAAGATTTTTCCTCTTAGTGGAAGAATTGCTTGTGTCTTTGGATCTCTACCTTGCTTTGCAGAACCACCTGCTGAATCTCCCTCAACAATGTATATTTCAGATAGAGCAGGATCTTTTTCTCTACAATCGGCTAATTTTCCAGGTAATGCAGTACTCTCTAGTACACTTTTTCTCCTAGTCAATTCTCTAGCCTTTTTTGCAGCATTTCGAGCTCTGGCTGCAGTTAATGATTTTTCAATAATGACCTTAGATTCATTAGGATTTTCCTCTAAAAATGATGCGATAGCATCATTTGCAACAACTTCTACAATACCTTTTACTTCTGTATTACCTAATTTCGTCTTCGTTTGACCTTCGAATTGAGGGTCCGTCAATTTTATACTAATAATTGCTGTTAAACCTTCACGAACGTCTTCACCACTTAAATTTTTATCGCTGTCTTTTAAATACTTGTACTGCCTTGCATAATTATTGATACACCTTGTAAGAGCAGACTTAAAGCCATTTAGATGAGTTCCGCCCTCCATAGTGTTAATATTATTGGCATATGCATATATATTTTCACTATAATCCTCTGTATACTGCATTGAGATATCTACTAATATATCATCCTTTTTCTTTTCAAAGTTAATGACTTTTTCGTGTAAAGGATCTTTATTTCTATTTAAATATTCTACAAAAGAAATAAGACCACCCTCATAGTGGTATTCATTGCTTTGTTTTTCTTCCCGCTCATCTTCTAATTTTATTTTAATGCCCTTATTTAAAAAAGCCAATTCTCTTAAACGATGCTCTAATATTTCATAATCGTATACTAATTCCTCGAAAATCTTGTGATCTGGTCTAAAGGTTATTTTAGTCCCTGTACGATTGGTTGTCGCTACTGCTTCTAATTCAGATGTAGGTACTCCTCTTTCATAAGTTTGCCTATATACCTGTCCATTTTGTTTTATTTCTACATGTAAAGACTCGGATAATGCATTTACAACAGAGATACCAACGCCGTGGAGCCCCCCTGAAACCTTGTACCCTCCACCACCAAACTTTCCACCAGCATGTAATATGGTTAAAGCCACTTCTACTGCTGATTTTTTCATTTTTGGGTGCATTCCTGTAGGGATTCCCCTACCATTATCTATAACCGTGATTGAATTATCTTGGTGAATAGTAACTGTAATTTTATCACAATAGCCTGCTAAAGCTTCATCGATACTATTGTCTACAACTTCATATACTAAATGATGCAGGCCTTTTGAACCTGTACTACCAATATACATTCCCGGTCTTTTTCTAACAGCTTCTAAGCCTTCTAGTACTTGAATTTGCTCCGCACCATAATTCTCTTGTGCCATATGTGTTCCTCCTGTTCACTCTATAGAAGCTTAATTATAATATAATTAATGGAATAAAACAAATCTCATGTCTCTTTTACTATTTGTCCACGTTCTATAGTATATATTTTTTTATTAAAGTTTTCCAGAAAATCTTCGAAATTCATCTCAGTACACGTGATGAATACCTGAGAGGACTCAAAGTATTTAATAATTTTTTCTTGTCTTTTTACATCTAGCTCTGACATAACATCATCTAATAAAATAATGGGATTCTCGTCGATTTCTGATTTTATTAATTCGATTTCGGAGAGTTTTAAAGATAGGGCAGCTGTCCTTTGCTGACCCTGTGAACCATAAGTCTTTGCATCGAAGTCATTTATAGTAACTCTTATATCGTCAACATGAGGGCCTATACTAGTATATCCTTTTTGTATGTCTCTTTCTAAATTTTGGCGAAATTTCTTTTTGTATACTTCCTCTAGATGATCGATGTCTTCACCATTTTTAATAATATTGGAGATATAAAATAATTTTAGTTCTTCTTGCTTATTTGTTAAAGTATAGTGTATTTCTTTTGTGATAGAATTAATCTTTTTTAAAAAGTTGATTCTAGAAATGATAATCTTCTGTCCTAAATGAACCAGCTGTTGATCCCATACTTCTAATGTTTCTTTACCGTAATTGCTACGGCGTAGAGATTTTAGTAAATTATTTCTCTGATAGAGGGCTCTTGAGTAGTCTCTAAGGACATTTCCGTAGCTTGGCTTTGTATTGTTTAACCCACTATCAATAAATTTTCGCCTTAGATCTGGACCTTCTTTGATCATTTTTAAATCCTCTGGGCTAAAGAGTACAACTTGAATCTTTTCCCAGAGAGCACTTCTTTTATTTGCCTTCTTATCATTGATATAAATAGCGCTCTTATTGGGTTTATTCAAGGAAATCCGTACATGATCTTTGTAGTACTGTTTATGAAAAGTCCCTTCTAGAAGG
>NZ_CALNCS010000103.1 GCF_937875145.1 Alkalibaculum bacchi
TATCAGATTCAAGAACATACCATGTTTAACTTCTCCGTTTTTTATTCTATCACCACTAATTTAACCAACCAGTGATGTGTCATCAAATATTTAGCCATGGTAACGGATCGTATAGCACCTTCTTTGTAAACAGTAATCCAGCGTTTGTAATATGCGTGGAAAAGTTCGTCTTTAGTAGCTTGTTCTAACATAATAGAGTCCTCCTTCTGATTTGTTTCATTACGGCTCACGCTGTTGAAGGGGGATTTTGTTAATAAAACAAAAGGTCTTACTAATAAAGATTCACACAGTATAGAATAGGAAAAGTATGCAAATATGACAACCGAGCATTACTACTGGCGATGAAAATCAAGTATTCATTTTAAAGGATGAGACGGTGGATAAGCTACTAAATATATTCTAACAAAAGGGCATCAAAGGACAATATAAAATAGAATCTCCCCTGAGATAAAACTCCCTAAAAATACAGAGTGTTCGTTGAATTTGATTCAAAAAAAGGGAAGATACCTGAAAACATTACTCTATAAGATAAATTTCCCCTCCTAAAATCTTGGACTTAGCATAATAGTGTTTACTACCGGGGTGCATGTAGGGATTAGTATAAAGACGTTTATGCCCTAAATAGGCATATTTATCATTATTCATGGCAATACGATGTGCGATTTATGGAGGGGTTTGTGATTAATAGTGAGTTAAGTAAAAAAAAGTTATTGACATATGACATAAACGGAGTATAATAAAAAATATAAATGACATATGTCGGAAATACTAAGGAGGTGAATAGTATGGCAAGAAGAGATGGAACTGGTCCAATGGGGATTGGTCCAAAAACTGGAAGAGGCTTGGGAAGTTGCATAGGTGGTAATGCACTTAAATATGGAACTGGTCTTGCAATGGGGTTAGGGTTTGCTTGCAGATGTGGTTTTGGTAGAGGTTTTGCAGTTGATCAGACTTCATCTAAAACACAAAAAGAGCTACTTCATAAACAAAAAGAATTATTACAAAACCGCCTTGAAGTTATTGATAAGCAATTAGGCAATCTCTAATGGTTATCAGAGATAACTCGAGGACGCTCTAGTTATCTCCGACTAGAATTGAGGTGAAAAAACATGGCACGACCAATAAAATGAAGAAAAGTATGCTGTTTACCTGAAAGTAGTAAATTTGGACCTCTTGACTTACCTACTGATGCTGACAATTATGTAAATATGACCGTTGATGAGTATGAAGCAATAAGGCTTATTGATTTGGTGGGCTTTACGCAAGAAGAGTGCGCTAACCAAATGAATGTAGCTCGTACCACTGTTCAAGGTATCTATATGGAAGGGCGAAAAAAGCTAGCACAATCATTAGTCAATGGAAAGATACTGTTAATTGAAGGAGGCGAGTATCGCCTTTGCGATGGATTACGAAATGGATGTGACCGAGGTTGCCGTAGGTATGGGCATACTATGCGTTTTGTAGATAATAAAAATAGAGGTGATTGATTATTTATTCGGAAAAAGTAATTGAGCACTTTACGCATCCTAAAAATGCCTATGAAATGACAGATGCAGATGCGTGGGGTACCATTGGAGATTCTTCATGTGGTGATTTTCTTACCATGTATATAAAAGTAGAGGATAATTGCATTAAAGAAATAAGCTATCTTGTTTTTGGCTGTTGTGCATCTATTGCCACGTCAAGCATGACGTCAGTATTAGCCAAAGGTAAGACATTAGATGAAGCTCTAAACATTGAAGAAGAGAATATTATTGAGGCTCTAGATGGGCTTCCAGAAGAAAAGGTTCATTGCTCAAATTTAGGTGTGAGCGCTTTACGAGATGCAATTAAAAAATATTTGAGTAAAAAATAGAATGGAGGATTTTTATGAAAATAGCAATACCCGTAGATGAAAAAGACATGGGAACAAATGTATGTGTATCTTTTGGACGTACTCCTTATTTTCTTATATACGATACGGAGTCAAAAGAGAGTGCATTTATAGACAATAGCGCAGCAGCTAGTTCAGGTGGCGCAGGAATTAAAGCTGCACAAATAATTGTAGATAGTAATATAGAAGTTTTGCTAACTCCTCGATGTGGGCAAAATGCTGCTGATGTGTTAAATGCTGCTAATATCAAAATATATAAAACGACAACCCATTCAGTAAAAGATAATATTGACGCTTTTATTGCCGGAACACTTTCTTTGTTAGATGAAATTCATGAGGGATTTCATGGCCAGGTCGGCAATTAATATGAAAATAGCCGTGCTAAGTGGCAAGGGTGGTACAGGTAAAACACTAGTATCAGTTAATTTAGCTGCAGTAGCGCAAAAATCAACTTATATTGATTGTGATGTTGAAGAACCCAATGGACATCTGTTTTTTGAACCTATAGATGTGCAGGAAGAAGAAGTATCTGTAAAAATCCCACAAGTAGATAATGAACGTTGCAATGGATGCCGAAAGTGCGTTGACTTTTGCAAATTTAATGCCCTTGCCTATATAAAAGATAAACTGATTATATTTGAAGAGATTTGCCACTCTTGCGGTGGGTGCATTATGCTTTGCCCAGAAAAGGCGTTGACAGAGAAAGAAAAAAGTATTGGGAAAATTCAAAGAGGAATTTCCAATGAGGTAGCAGTATACACAGGAATATTGAACACAGGTGAAGCTTCAGGTATTCCAATTATAAAAGAACTGCTTGTTGACAATAGATCCCAAGCAGATGAACAGACTTTTATTGATTGCCCTCCTGGAAGTGCTTGTATCGTAATGGAGAGCATTAAGGATGCTGATTATTGTGTGTTAGTCGCTGAGCCTACATTGTTTGGCGTTCATAATCTCAATATGGTATACGAACTAGTCAAGTTATTTAATAAGCCTTTCGGGGTGGTTCTCAATAAATGTCTAGAGGGAGAAAATCAAGCTGAAAAATTTTGTTTAGAAAAAAACATCAAAATTTTAGGGCGTTTACCCTTCGACAGCGAACTTGGCATGTTGAATTCAAATGGTGAAATTGTAGCTAGAAAAAGTAAAAAATATTGTGCCATATTTTCCGATTTGCTAGAGACCGTAAAAAAGGAGGTGCAATATGAAACAACTACTAATTCTTAGCGGAAAAGGAGGTACTGGAAAAACGACAATAGCCAGTGCTTTTATAAAACTTTCAAACGCTAAGGCTTACGCAGATTGTGATGTAGATGCACCTAATCTACACCTTATAATAGGACAAAGGTCTGAGCCGAAAAGAACAGATTATTATGGTCTGCCAAAAGCTGAGGTAAATCCTGAACGATGTATGGAATGCGATCAATGTAGACAAAACTGCAGATTTGACGCCATTTCAGTTGGAAAGACATATGAAGTAAATCCTTTTGCCTGTGAAGGCTGCGGTGTTTGCGAGTACGTTTGTCCTGTAGACGCTATATCTTTAAAACCTGCTATAGCAGGGGAGTTGATGTTGTATACAAATAAAGAAAAAGTTTTTTCAACAGCACAATTGAAAATGGGCAGTGGCACCTCTGGGATGTTGGTTACTGAGGTCAAAAAGCAGATGAAAATAGCAACTTCAGATACTGAACTTGCCATTATTGACGGTTCACCGGGTATTGGTTGCCCTGTTATAGCATCCATTAGTGGTGTAGATATGGTTTTAGTCGTGGCTGAACCTTCCATATCGGGTATTAGCGATATGGAGCGCATCATAAAAACAGCAGAAAAATTTGGAACAAAAATTGCAATCTGTATAAACAAATTTGATACCAATTATGTAAATACAGAGCAGATAGAGCTGTTTTGTAAAAACAAAGGATTGACCTTTGTAGGTAAAATACCTTTTGATTCAGATGCAGTAAAAGCGATTAATAACGGCCAGACTATTGTGGATATAAATTGTGCATCGGGGTTAGCAGTAAGAGAGGTCTATAATAAGACTATGGAAGGCTTATTTGAAGGCGATAATGAATGAAGATAATAATTGTCACAACATAAGTTAAGAGTAATCCATATTTAATGATTTTAACGATCATTATTGTATTATATTGATACAAGTAGATAAAAACTTTTGCATAACAATCTAAAAATAAGGAGCTAAAATTATGAGCGAAAATTGCGATCAAAGCTGCAACAGTTGCGCAGAAGACTGTGCAGAAAGAAAAGAACAACAAAATGATTTCTCTGAGAAATTACATGAAAATAGCAGCGTCAAAAAGGTCATTGGTATTGTTAGTGGCAAAGGAGGAGTAGGTAAGTCACTGCTTACTTCTATGCTTGCAGTTACAATGAACAGAATGGGTTATCATACTGCTATTCTTGATGCTGATATCACTGGGCCTTCTATCCCTAAAGCTTTTGGCATTAGAGAAAAAGCTGTAGGTAATGAACTTGGACTATTGCCTGTTAAAACAAAAACCGGCATTGACATTATGTCTGTTAATTTACTTTTAGAAAATGATACAGATCCCGTTGTTTGGAGAGGACCTGTTATTGCCAATACAGTTAAACAGTTTTGGAGTGATGTCATCTGGAGTGATGTGGATTTTATGTTCATAGATATGCCTCCAGGTACTGGTGATGTTCCTCTTACAGTATTTCAGTCTATAGCTGTTGATGGGATTATTGTTGTCACTTCTCCTCAGGAGCTTGTGTCTATGATTGTATCAAAAGCAGTTAAGATGGCTGAGATGATGAATATTCCTATCATTGGTCTTGTAGAAAATATGTCTTACTTTAAATGCCCTGATAATGGT
>NZ_CALNCS010000104.1 GCF_937875145.1 Alkalibaculum bacchi
TATCAGATTCAAGAACATACCATGTTTAACTTCTCCGTTTTTTATTCTATCACCAATCACCGATTTTAGAAAACTTCGTAATTACGTTTTACAGCATCCAGAAGACGAATTTAACTTGCTTGTACTACTTGCATTAGAAACGGGGATGCGACGTGGAGAACTGCTAGCAATACGCCCAGAGAATCTGTATGAATACGGAATAAAAGTTAGACATTCGATCAGTCCTACTTCTGATGATACTTCATTAAAAACACAAAATGCAAAACGTGATGTTTCTATTAACAAAGAAGTATATGAACTCATTCGTAAAATTCCTGTTAAAGAGAATGGTTATATTTTTAGCTTTGGCGGTTTTAAACAGTCGGAACAATTAGCAGAGTTATTGAAGAAATTAGATATTAGGAAAACAACGTTTCACGGTTTAAGAGACACTCACGCATCATTTTTATTTTCTCAAGACATAGATATTGCTTATGTATCAAAGCGATTAGGTCACATTAATATTCAAACCACACAGAATTATTATCTGGAATTAATGTCAAAAAAAGCACCAGCAAGATGCTGATGCTTTTTTTCTGTTAAATACTTTATAAGATTAAGGTTAATTTGAACCAACGTGAACCAAAAATCCTTTGTACACATTGGCATATCAACAATCTTATTAACGTTTTGAGAACTGTGGCGCTCTTCTTGCTTTTTTAAGTCCGTATTTCTTACGTTCTTTCATTCTTGGGTCTCTTGTTAGGAAGCCTGCTTTTTTAAGGTCTCCTCTTAGGTTTTCATCAACTTGCAATAATGCTCTCGCGATTCCGTGTCGGATTGCACCTGCTTGTCCTGTAAATCCACCACCGTGAACATTTACAAATACGTCATATTTGTCTAATGTCTCTGTTAATGTCAATGGTTGTTTTGCAATTACTTTTAATGTTTCTAAACCAAAGTAATCATTTATGTTCTTTTTATTTATTGTGATATTACCTGTACCTGGTAATAATCTTACTCTAGCTACTGATTTTTTTCTTCTACCTGTTCCTTGATATTGTACCAATCTTTTTTCCTCCTTTCTAATTAACCTTTAATTTCTAATACTTGTGGTTTTTGAGCTTGATGTGGATGCTCGCTACCTTTGTATACTTTTAATTTTGAAAGCATTTGTCTTCCTAATTTGTTTTTAGGAACCATACCTTTAACTGCTTTGTAAACTAAGAATTCTGGCTTATCAGCTAATAATTTTCTGTAGCTTACCTCTCTTAATCCACCTGGGTATCCTGTGTGTCTTCTGTAAACCTTTTGGTCTAATTTATTACCTGTCATTACAATTTTTTCTGCATTTATTATAATTACATGATCTCCTGTGTCAACATGAGGTGTATATATTGCTTTGTGTTTCCCTCTTAATACTGTAGCAACCTGAGTAGCTAATCTACCTAATGTCTTTCCATCTGCGTCAACTACATACCATTTTCTTTCTACTTCATTGACTTTAGCCATAACTGTAGCTCTTGCTTGCATGGTTTTCCCTCCTATATTTCTTATGTTTCTATTCATTTTTTATGATTAAACTGACCCGGGGCTTGGATCAGATAACATGCCATTAACTACTATATTCTATTACATTGTGCCGGGCGTGTCAAATAGTTTAATACAAAACTTTTTGTAAATATAATCCATGAGCTGGTGCGGTAGGTCCTGCTTTAGTTCTCTCTTTACTGTCTATAATCATAGGTAAATCCTTATGATTTATCTTTCCTTTACCAACTTGCATTAATGTACCAATTATAATCCGTACCATATTATACAAAAAACCATTGCCTCTTACCGTATAAATAATATGAGTACCATCTATATCAAAATCTGAATAATCGATTGTTCTAACTTTATTTATAACGCTGCTATTAACACTAGAAAAGCCAGTAAAGTCGTGGGTTCCTAAAAAAGATTTCGCAGCTTGTCGCATTTTATCTACATCTAGCCGTTCCCTAATGTGATACATACGATTATAATCTAAAGCACTACCGTGTTCATTATTCAATATTTTATATTCATATATTTTCCCTACAGCGCTATACCTGCTGTGAAAATCTGTATCTCTTTCTATTGCCTCTTGGATGCGTATATCCTTAGGTAATTTACTATTTATAGCAAAAGGAATTTTATTTATTGGTATAGACGTGTTATGGGTCTTAAAATGAGCACTTTGTCCCAAAGCATGTACTCCTGCATCTGTTCTACCTGATCCAGTAATGCAAATATCTTCTTTCATGATTTTCTGAATGGCTTTATTCAACACTTCCTGTATACTAATGCCATTCTTTTGAACTTGCCAACCACAGTAATTGCTGCCATCATACTCTATAATAAGCTGGATATTTCTCTCAAAACTCATATTGGAGAGTACCTAGTCAAGAAGATAATCACTACCATAAGTATAGTTGTAAAATAACCTGCATAGTCTCTTTTGTCATAAGCTAATTCTTTCATTCTCGTTCTATTTTCGCCACCTCTGTAGCACCTTGCCTCCATAGCTATAGCTAATTCATCCGCTCGCCTAAAGGCGCTAATAAACAAAGGTACTAATAAGGGAATTAAGTTCTTTGCTCGTGCAAAAAGATTGCCACTTTCAAAATCTGCACCTCTGGCTTTTTGCGCTTTCATGATTTTATCTGTTTCTTCCATCAATGTAGGAATAAATCTGAGAGCAATGGTCATCATCATAGCCAATTCGTGAGCATATTGCTTTACAATGGGTACTCTTTTTAATAAATATTCAATACCATCTGTCAAGGCAATGGGAGATGTGGTTAAGGTCATAAGCGAAGTACCGGTCACTAAGAAGATCAATCTGAGTGCCATAAATACTGCTAAGGCGATACCTTCTTCTGTAATAGTAAACACCCAAAATTCAAATTTCGGCGTTCCTGGTGTAATAAAGAGATTAATGATCACAGTAAAAAGTATGATAAATAATAAGGCCTTGATTCCTCTTACGACATACATTACAGGTATCTTTGATAAAAGGATAATCCCTACTAAAAACAAGAATGCTACTACGTATCCAGTAAAATTATTAATTAAAAATAAAGAAATAATATATAGAAAGGTAAAATTGATTTTCGTCCTTGGATCCAAACTGTGGATAATCGAATCTGTAGGATAATATTGCCCAACGGTAACGTCCTTAAACATTATTACGTCTCCTTATCATATTCATTATTTCCTCTTTGGCAGCCTCTACAGTAAAAACACCCTCATTAATTAAAGGGTCCACAGCCTTTAATTTTTTCATGAGTTCTGTAACTTGTGGCACTGCTAATCCAATCTCTATCAATCGTTCTGATTCCTTAAAGATACTACTAGGAGAATCATAAAATTCAACCTTACCTTTATACATAACGATGATTTTATCTGCGTATTTAGCGATATCCTCCATACTATGAGATACTAAAATAACTGTCATCTTATATTTATTATGCATTGTCTGTATTTCTTCTAGTATTTCATCTCTTCCTCTAGGGTCTAGCCCTGCAGTAGGTTCATCTAATATTAAGACATCTGGCTTCATAGCAATTACCCCAGCAATAGCTACTCTGCGCATCTGACCACCACTCAAGTCAAAAGGTGATTTATCTTTGTACTCATCGTAATCTAAACCAACGGATTCCATAGCCTCTACAACTCGCTTTGATACTTCTTCCTTATCAAATCCAAGATTTGTAGGCCCAAAAGCAATATCTTTTTCTATGGTTTCTTCAAAGAGCTGATACTCTGGGTATTGAAATACTAGACCTACTCTTCGCCTAATCTGTGCCATCTTCGTATCTTTATGACTTAAATCCAAATCATCTACGACGACTGTGCCACCTGTAGGCTTAATGAGACCATTAATATGTTGAATTAGAGTAGATTTTCCTGAACCTGTATGCCCAATAAGTCCAACAAAATTTCCTGTATCAATAGTTAAACTAATCTTATCTAAGGCTTTATGTTCAAAGGGCGTACCTTCAGAGAATGTATGTTCTAAATTAATTAATTCGATTGCCATAATTTATTCACCATTTCATCCACCGTTAGTATATTGCTATCGATGTCAATCCCCTCTTTGCTCAGTTCAAATGCTAATTCTGTAATCTGTGGTACATCTAACCGAAGGGATGTTAGTTTCTCTACCTGAGAAAATATTTCTCTTGGTTTCCCTTCCATTGCGATTTTACCTTTTTCCATGACGATTACCCGATCTGCATCTACGATTTCATCCATATAATGAGTAATATGAACAATAGTCATTTTTTCATCTTTATTCAAATGTTTAATGGTATTGATTACTTCTCTTCTGCCAGATGGATCCAACATGGCAGTTGGTTCATCTAAAATGATGCATCGAGGTTTCATAGCTAAAATTCCAGCAATTGCAATTCTTTGTTTTTGTCCTCCAGACAATTGATGTGGTTTTTGTTTTTTATAATCTAACATACCCACGGTATCAAGAGCCCAATCCACTCGTTGTCGAATTTCTTTAGGAGCAATTCCTAGGTTTTCAGGTCCAAAAGCTACATCTTCTTCTACTATTGTAGCTACAAGCTGATTATCTGGATTTTGAAACACCATTCCTGCACTTTGTCTTATCTTCCAAATATTTTCAGGATCTTTTGTATTTAAGCCAAAAATCTCCATGTCTCCGCTTGTAGGCATAAGTATTCCATTCATAAGCTTTGACAAAGTAGATTTGCCAGAGCCATTATGTCCAATTATAGCAACAAATTCTCCCTCTTTTATGTTCAAACTGACCTTATTTAGAGCAGTATTCTCTTCTTCATCCTGTATATATCGATAGGTAACATCCTGTATTAAGATGACATCCTTCACTGCTTTTCCTCCTTGTACTCATGATGGAGAAAAGGGATTAAACAGCGTTTAATCCCAATAATTCAATCTACGAATTTTACATTTTTCCAAACATTATTACTGTTTGAATCAATGGAATCTTTATACTAATTCGACTATTGCCATTTCAGCACTGTCGCCTCTACGTGGTCCTAGCTTGTATATTCTAGTATATCCACCATTTCGATCAGTGTAATTTGGTCCAATCTCTGAAAACAACTTTGCTACAACAGCTTCACTATTAATATAAGAAAGGGCTTGTCTTCTCGCATGTAAGTCTCCTCTTTTTGCAAGAGTGATCATTTTTTCTGCGATTTTTCTAGTTTCTTTTGCTCTAGTAACAGTAGTTTCTAATTTGCCATTATCTAGTAACGCAGTAACTAGGTTTCTTAATATTGCCCTTCTTTCATCTGTGGGACGTCCCAGTTTTCTATAACCAGCCATGTTTATCCCTCCTTATTACTTATTACTCATCGCTCTGTCTAAGTCCAAGACCGATTTCTGCGAGTTTGCGTTTAATTTCATTTAATGATTTTTTACCTAAGTTTCGAACTTTCATCATATCTTCCTCAGACTTTTGAGTTAATTGTTCTACTGTATTAATATTTGCTCTACGTAGACAATTGCTACTTCTTACAGAAAGTTCAAGTTCTTCTATAGACATTTCAAGCATTTTTTCTTTCTTGTTCTCTTCTTTTTCAACCATGATTTCGACAGTACTTGCGTGTTCCGTTAAGTTGATAAAGAGATTTAAATGCTCGTTTAGTATTTTTGCCGCGAGAGAGACAGCTTCTTCTGGAGATAAGGACGCATCTGTCCACACTTCCATAGTCAATTTATCATAATCAATCACTTGACCTACTCTAGTATCCGTTACATCGTAATTAACCTTTCTTACAGGCGTAAAGGAAGAATCAATTGGAATCGTGCCAATAGGTTGTTCTTGTTTCTTGTTTTTATCGGAAGAAACATAACCTCTACCTTTTTCAAACACGATTTCCATATTCAATTCTGCATCTTTACTCAATGTAGCGATATGTAGATCAGGATTTAAAATCTCTACATCTGCATCGCCAATTATATCCGCTGCCGTGACTTCGCCTTCACCTTTTTTCTCGATGCGCACAAGTTTTGGTTCCTCGCTGTATAATCTAGCAGCAATCTTTTTTAGGTTCAGGATAATCTCAACCACATCTTCTGCTACTCCAGGGACAGTAGAAAATTCGTGTAAAACACCTTCAATTTTAACACTTGTAACTGCTGCGCCTGGAAGAGAGGATAGTAAAATCCTTCTAAGTGAATTCCCTAAAGTTATACCATAACCTCTCTCTAAAGGCTCAACACTGAATTTTCCATAGGTATCGTCATCTGACAATTCGATTATCTCGATTCTTGGTTTTTCAATTTCTATCATTAAAAACCCTCCTATAATATTTTGTAAATCGTGGAATTTTCTGAGGGTAACTAATTAAAAAAATTATCTTGAGTAAAGCTCTACAATTAAATGGTCTTGAATTTCTAAGTCAATGTCTTCTCTTTCAGGTAGTACGATTACTTTTCCTTCAAATTTATCCACATCAACTTCTAACCATTTTGGAACAATCTTGCTAGAAGTAGATTCTACAACAGCTTTAAATTTGTCGGACTTTTTGCTCTTATCTTTTAATTGAATTACATCGCCTGCTTCTATTAGATAAGAAGGAATATTTACCTTTTTACCATTTACAGTAAAGTGTTCATGTAAAACTAATTGTCTTGCTTCTTTTCTTGATGCTGCGAAACCTAGTCGATAAACAACATTGTCTAAACGAGTTTCAAGGATTTGTAGTAAGTTATTACCTGTTACACCCTTTTTCTTTACAGCCATGTCATAATATTTTCTAAATTGACTTTCTAATATGCCGTAAATTCTCTTAGCTTTTTGTTTTTCTCTAAGTTGCATGCCGTATTCTGTTTGTTTGTGCTTTCTTTGTCCATGTTGACCTGGAGCATAACCTCTACGATCAATTGCACATTTATTTGTATAACATCTATCCCCTTTAAGGTATAGTTTCATGTTTTCACGTCTACATAGTCTGCATACTGCTTCTGTATATCTTGCCATCTTTTTTACACCTCCTAGTCTAACTAAACTCTTCTTCTCTTTGGTGGTCTACATCCATTATGTGGTATAGGAGTTACGTCTTTAATAGAAGTAATCTCTAAACCTGCTGCTTGTAATGATCTTATTGCAGCTTCTCTTCCTGAGCCTGGTCCTTTTACAAAGACTTCAACATGCTTTAAACCGTGTTCCATTGCTGCACTTGCTGCTTCTTCTGCTGCCATTTGAGCTGCATAAGGAGTGCTTTTTCTAGAACCTTTAAAACCTAATCCACCAGCACTTGCCCAAGACAATGCATTTCCAGCAACATCTGTGATTGTGACAATGGTATTGTTAAATGTAGATTGAATGTGAGCTTGACCGCGTTCAATATTCTTTTTAATCTTCTTTTTTCTACTTCTTACTACTTTTTTTGCTGCCACTCTGCTCTTCCCCTCCTATCCTAAACTATTTTTTCTTTCTGCTTACAGTTCTCTTTGGACCTTTTCTCGTTCTAGCATTCGTCTTGGTTTTTTGACCTCTTACAGGTAAACCTCTTCTATGACGAAGTCCTCTATAGCTACCTATTTCAATTAATCTCTTTATATTTAAGTTTACTTCTCTTCTTAAGTCACCTTCAACAGTATACTCCTCATCAATAAGTGTTCTTAATTGATTTTCTTCTGCTTCAGTCAAATCTTTTACTCTTGTATCAGGGTTTACACCAGTCTTTTCTAAGATCTTTTTAGCACTTGTATTTCCAATGCCATAAATATAAGTTAACCCTATTTCAATTCTTTTTTCTTTTGGTAAGTCTACACCGGCGATTCTAGCCATGTCACACCTCCTGTTAGATTGTATTTGTATATAAAGAACATGACAGTATTGTATTCAGCCGCATCACATTCATTGTTATTAACCTTGTTTTTGTTTGTGTCTAGGATTCTCACAAATAACCATTACTTTGCCTTTTCTCTTAATAATTTTACATTTTTCACAAATAGGCTTAACTGATGGTCTAACTTTCATAATAGATTCCTCCTCTATACCTTTTTACCCTTACCACGCCATATAATTCGGCCACGGGTTAAGTCATAAGGTGATAATTCGACTATTACCTTATCTCCTGGCAATATTCTTATATAATTCATCCTAAGCTTACCGGATATATGCGCTAGTATTTTGTGTCCGCTTTCTAATTCTACTTGAAATACCGTATTAGGAAGTGCTTCTAACACCGTACCTTCTACTTCAATCATATCTTGTTTAGCCATATTTTCAATTCCCCCATTCTTCATTCAGGTATGTGCCTTGCAGGCTTTGTTGATAGTCTTTCAGATATCTTCTAATCTGGGCATCAGATATTGTTTTATGTTCTTCTAAACTCTTCTGTAGCTCATAGACTATATAGTTCGTCTTTTTCAGGTGTTTGACTTTCTTTTTCTTTCCTTTATCAACTTTTCGATATTTACCGTCACTTATGATTACATGACGAACATCTACTTTTTCGATCACTAGAAACAAGTGTCCTTTATCTCTACCAGCAAGTGAACAAACAACTTGACCTAAATTTAAGTCTTGTTCTTCCATGAATTCACCTCTGTACCTTATAAGATTGTCAGTATATCTGGTGGACCGTCTTTTGTAATAGCAATTGTATGTTCATAATGAGCTGATAATTTGCCATCAAGTGTAACAACAGTCCAATCATCGTCAAGGACTTTTACATTGTAGATTCCTTGATTAACCATTGGTTCAATTGCCAATACCATACCTTCTTGTAGTCTGGGACCTCTTCCTGGTCTTCCATAATTAGGTATAGGTGGATCTTCGTGCATTTCCCTTCCAACACCATGACCTACATAGTCAACCACTATAGAAAAACCATTATTCTCAACCGTGGTTTGTATGGCATTAGATATGTCAGATAATCTATTTCCATTGATTGCCTTTTCTATTCCATCATAAAAACTCTGTCTCGTCACTTCAATTAATCGCTTTGCTTCTTCATCAATCTGCCCTACTGGATAAGTCTTTGCACTATCACCAACATACCCATCTAAAGTTGCCCCTATATCAATAGCGATAATATCTCCTTCTTCTAAACGTCTCTTAGAAGGAAAGCCGTGGACAACTTGGTCGTTAACAGATGCACAAATTGAAGCTGGAAATCCATTATAGCCTTTAAAAGTTGGCGTTCCACCTGACTTACGGATGTACTCTTCTGCTATTCTATCCAATTCTAATGTGGTAATACCAGGTCTTACATGTTTTTTCATCAATTCGTGAGTTTGGGCTACTAATTTCCCCGCTTTTCGTAATAACTCTATTTCAGATGGGGATTTGATAATAATCATTATGCTCGCTCCTGAAGAGAGGCGCTAACTCGACTAAATACATCATCGATTTCTCCAACGCCATCTATATCTACAAGAGTTCCCTTATTTTTATAATAATCAATTAGTGGTTGAGTTTGTTCTTGATAAACTTCAAGTCTTTTTTTAACTGTAGTTTCTTGATCGTCATCACGTTGATAAAGTTCTCCTGCACATTTGTCACAAATGCCTTCTGACTTTGTAGGGTTAAAGTAAACATGGTACGTAGCACCACAAGATTTACATATTCGCCTTCCAGTTAATCTTTTAAATAAAAGTTCAGCATCTACATTGATATTGATCACTGCATTTAAAGTCTGACCTAATCTAATCAGTTCTTCTTCTAATGCCTCTGCTTGAAGAACAGTTCTTGGAAAACCGTCTAACATAAATCCGTCTACACAATCTTCTTCTAAAAGTCTGTCCTTTACTAGATCAACTACCAATTCATCTGGAACAAGTAAACCCTGGTCCATATACCCCTTTGCCTTAACACCAAGAGGTGTGCCTTCTTTTAAGTTTTTTCTAAAGATATCTCCCGTGGAAATATGTGGAACACTATACTTTTCAATAATTTTAGCAGCTTGTGTTCCCTTTCCAGCTCCTGGAGGTCCTAATAATACAATTCTCACAGTTCCATCTCCGTTCCTTATTTACTTTAAAAACCCTTGATAATTTCTCATTAGCATCTGTGATTCTAGTTGTTTAATTGTGTCTAGGGCTACACCAACGATAATTAAAAGACTGGTACCTCCAAATTGAAGGTTAACGTCCATGATATTGCCCACCACTATTGGAATAACCGCAACAGCTGCTAAGAATACTCCACCAAACAACGTTAGCTTTGTAACTGATTTATTAAAGTAATCAGATGTAGGTTTTCCTGGTCTAATCCCTGGTATAAACCCACCTTGTTTCTTCATATTATCAGCAATTTCAATAGGATTAAATGTAATCGCCGTATAAAAATACGTAAAGGCAATAATCAATATGATATACACAATTGTTGTGAATACATTTCCCCATGCAAAGAATTTATTAATCCAGTTTGCTACGCTTGAGCTTGGAAAGAAACTAGCTAAAGTCGCTGGGAACATCGTTATCGAACTTGCAAATATTACTGGTATAACGCCAGCCATATTTACTTTAAGAGGTATATGAGTGCTTTGGCCCCCATACATCTTTCTACCTACAACTCTTTTAGAGTATTGCACAGGAATTTTCCTTTGGCCTTCTTGTACTGCTACAACAGCTACGATAACAACTATTGCAAAAATAAAGAATAACACAACACTTAACCAATGTAAAGTTCCAACCTGTACCAATTTAAACAATTCAACTATACTAGATGGTAAACGAGAGATAATACTTATAAAGATAATTAAAGAGATACCATTCCCGATTCCACTTTCCGTTATTTGCTCCCCTAACCACATCAAGAAAGCTGTTCCTGCGGTGATTGTAATGATCACTATAGAGATCGTCATCCAACTTTTCTCAGTTAAGATGTTTGAGAATGAAAGTGCAATTCCCAAAGCTTGAACAATCGCTAGTAATATAGTTAAATATCTAGTATACTGAGTGATTTTCTTTCTACCTTCTTCACCTTCTTTTGCAAGTCTCTCAAGTGATGGGATAGCAAAAGTCAATAAGTTCATGATAATAGATGAGTTAATATAAGGTGTAATGCTCATTGCAAAGATAGTAAAGTTGCTAAAGTTTCCCCCTGACATAATGTCGAACAAACCTAACATGCCACCATCAGATATATACTGTTGCAAAACCTCTGTATCAATGTAAGGTACAGGTATAAACGTACCTAAACGATAGATAAACAGCATGATTAAGGTGAATATAATTTTGTTCCTGAGCTCAGGGATCTTCCAAGCGTCCCTTAAGGTAGAAAGCATATTAAATCACCTCTACCTTTCCTCCTGCTGATGTTATTTTTTCTTCAGCAGATTTACTTATTTTATTAGCTCTTACTGTAAGGGCAACATTTAGTTCTCCCTCGCCTAGTATCTTGACGCCGTCTAATAATTTGCTGATTAAACCTGCTTCTTTTAATATTTCTGGGCTTACCACTGTATCTTTTTCAAATACATTTAAGTCTTGAACATTTACAATAGCATATTGTGTTTTAAATTTTGCGTTAGAGAAACCTCTCTTAGGAAGTCTTCTAGCAAGTGGCATCTGACCACCTTCAAAACCGATTCGTACTCCGCCGCCAGCTCTTGATTTTTGGCCATCTTGACCTCTTCCAGCTGTTTTACCAAGTCCTGTACCAGTACCTCTACCTTTTCTCTTCTTCTTATGAGTTGAGCCTTCTGCAGGTTTTAATTCATGTAATCTCATTACTACACCTCCTTATACTTCTTCTACATCTAGCATAAAGTCCACTTTTTTAACCATACCTCTTATTTGAGGTGTATCTTCTTTTATAACCGTTTGACCGATTTTTTTAAGTCCCAAAGCTTCAATGGTTGCAATTTGGTCTTTTTTTCTTCCGATTTTACTTCTTTTAAGCTTTATTTTTAAATTAGCCAAGGATAATCCCTCCTATCCTAAAATCTCTTCTGGGGTTTTCCCTCTCTTTTTAGCAACTTCTTCTACTGTAGTCAATCGAGATAAACCATCCATTGTTGCATTAACCATATTTCTCTCATTGTTTGTTCCCAGAGATTTTGTTCTAATATCCCTAATACCTGCTAATTCAAGTACGGCACGAACTGGACCACCAGCGATAACTCCAGTACCCTTTCCAGCTGGTTTTAATAGAACACTACCAGCGCCGAATTTTCCATTTATAGCATGTGGGATTGTCGTTTTTACGATTGGAACTTTAATAAGATTTTTCTTTGCGTCTTCAATGCCTTTTCGAATCGCTTCTGGGATTTCTAAAGCTTTACCAACTCCAGCTCCTACGTGACCATTTTCATCTCCGACTACTACTAAACAGCTAAATCTAAAGTTTCTACCGCCTTTAACAACTTTAGTTACTCTATTTATTGTTACAACTCTTTCTTTTAAATCAAGAGCACTCGCATCAATTAATTGCTTTTGCATAATTAACCTCCTTTTCCTAGAATTTAAGTCCTGCTTCTCTTGCTCCGTCTGCAAGTTCTTTAACTCGTCCGTGGTATATATAACCGCCACGATCAAATACTACTGACTCAATGCCTTTTGATACGGCTTTTTCACCAATAGCTTTGCCAACAGCCTTTGCTACTTCTTTATGATTAAGGGATTCTAAAGTACCTTTTAGATCTTTATCAAGAGAAGAAGCGGCAACTAAAGTAGCTCCGTTTACGTCATCAATAATTTGAGCGTAAATATTTGAGTTACTTCTGAAGACATTTAAACGAGGTCTTTGAGTAGTTCCGCTGATTTTATATCTCAGTCTTTTATGTCTACCTTTTCTTACTTTATTTTTTATTGGCTTTTTAATCATACTGGATTCACTCCTTCTTACTTCTTGCCTGTTTTACCTTCTTTACGTCTGATTACTTCATCCGCATATTTAATACCTTTACCTTTATATGGCTCAGGAGCTCTTTTGCTTCTGATATTTGCAGCATGTAAACCTACCGCTTCTTTATCGATTCCAGAAACAGTGATTTTATTTGTACCTTCTACTGCTGTACTAACACCATCTGGATCAATTATTTCTACTGGATGTGAGTAACCAAGGCTTAAAGTCAATTTATTTCCTTGCTTTGCAGCTCTGTACCCTACGCCATTGATTTCAAGTTTTTTCTCAAAACCATTTGTTACACCTACTACCATGTTATTTATAAGTGATCTTGTCAAGCCGTGTAATGATCTGTGTTCTTTCTTATCAGAAGGTCTTGACACAGTTAATTCTTGTTCATTTAGTTCTATTTTCATATCAGGGTGAAATTCTTTTATAAGTTGACCCTTAGGTCCTTTAACAGTGACTACACCGTCATTCATATCAATAGTAACCCCTGATGGAATTGTTATAGGTAATCTTCCTATTCTAGACATACTAGCACCTCCTAATCAAATAATACTATTACCAAACGTAACAAAGCACTTCTCCGCCTACGCCTGCTTTTCTAGCAACTTTGTCCGTCACAACACCCTTAGATGTTGAAATAATTGCGATTCCTAAGCCGTTTAGTACTTTTGGCAATTCTTCTTTATTGCTGTATACTCTTAAACCTGGTTTAGAAATCCTCTTAATACCAGTGATGATACGTTCTTTGTTTTCACCATATTTCAAAGCAATTTTAATAATGCCTTGAAGATTGTCATCTATATACTCAACTTTTTTAATAAATCCTTCTTCTAATAAAATCTTTGCAATTGCTTTCTTTTCATTAGATGCAGGAATTTCTACTGTATCATGTTTTGCATTGCTCGCATTCCTAATTCTTGTAAGCATATCTGCTATTGGATCAGTCATTGCTTATACCTCCTTCCACTAAATCAATTACCAGCTTGCTTTTTTAACGCCTGGTATTTCGCCTTTATAAGCCAATTCTCTAAAACATATTCTGCAAATTCCGTATTTTCTTAAATATCCGTGAGGTCTTCCGCAAATACGGCATCTATTATAAGCCCTTGTAGAATACTTAGGTGTTTTTTGTTGTTTATTCACCATTGCTTTTTTAGCCATTTGTTATTCCTCCTATTATCTTTTAAAAGGCATTCCAAGCAAAGTCAATAATTCCAATGCTTCTTCATCACTCTTTGCAGTCGTTACAAAAATGATATCCATACCTCTTATTTTATCTACCTTGTCGTATTCAATTTCTGGGAAAATTAATTGCTCTTTAATTCCTAAAGAGTAATTTCCTCTTCCATCAAATGACTTGTTTGAAACCCCACTGAAGTCTCTAACTCTAGGCAATGCGATATTTAATAATTTATCAGTAAATTCATACATTCTGTTAGCTCTTAGAGTAACTTTAGAACCGATGTTCATACCTTCTCTAAGTTTAAAATTTGATACAGATTTTTTTGCTTTTGTTATTATCGGCTTTTGACCTGAGATAATAGCCAAATCATTTACTGCTGCTTCAAAAGCTTTTGAATTATCTTTGGCATCTCCTAAACCCATATTGATAACGACCTTTTCTAGTTTAGGAACTTCCATAATATTTTTATATTTGAATTTTTCCATTAATGCTGGAATTACTTCTGTTGTATATTTATCCTTTAATCTAGGCATCTAATAGTACCTCCTTCCCAACTACTTGTTAAATGTTTCTCCGCACTTTTTACAGTATCTTACTTTTGAACCATCTTCTAAGAATTTCTTCCCAACTCGAACGCCTTTTTGGCATTTTTCACAGTATAATAATACATTAGAAGCGTGGATTTTTCCTTCTTTTTTTACGATACCGCCTTGTGGCGATTGTTGTGAAGGTTTCATATGTTTTGTAATGATATTAACACCTTCAACGACTACTCTATTTTCTTTAGGGTAAACAGCTAAGACTTTGCCTTTAACGCCTTTGCTCTTACCTGCGTTTACCATAACTATATCATCTTTTTTTACATGGACTTTGTTAGCCAATAAAGTCACCTCCTCTTATAGTACCTCTGGTGCTAGGGACAATATTTTCATAAATTTCTTTTCTCTTAGCTCTCTAGCTACAGGTCCGAATATACGAGTTCCTCTTGGTTGTTGATCATCTTTGATGATAACAGCAGCGTTTTGATCGAATGCAATATAGCTTCCGTCATTTCTTCTAGTAGATTTTTTTGTTCGAACTACTACCGCTTTTACTACCTCACCTTTTTTAACAACACCGCCTGGCGTTGCGCTTTTTACAGAACAAACAATTATATCTCCAACTTTTGCATATCTTTTACCAGAACCGCCTAGAACTCTAATACATAAAAGTTCTTTCGCCCCAGTATTGTCTGCAACTTTTAGTCTAGTTTCTTGTTGTATCATAACTATTACCTCCCTTCAGCACCGGTAATTATTGTGCCTTTTTAACGATGTCGATCATTCTCCATCTTTTGTCTTTACTTAAAGGTCTTGTTTCCATTAATTTTACTGTATCGCCAGTTTTGCATACATTTTCTTCGTCATGCGCTTTAAACTTTACTGTTTTTTTAACTCGTTTATTGTAAAGAGGGTGCTTTACAAAAGTCTCAACAGCAACGACGATCGTTTTGTCCATTTTATCACTGACAACTTTTCCGACTATCGTCTTTCTAAATGCTCTTTCCACTAGTCAGACCTCCTTCTTTCATTAAGCTTCTATTACTTTTATTTCACGTTCTCTAAGAATTGTTTTTACCTTTGCATAAGTTCTTTTTACTTCTCTTATTCTCATTGGGTTATCCAATTGACCAGTTGCCATTTGAAATCTTAGATTAAATAATTCTTCTTTTAAATCAACTAATTTCTGATTTAATTCTGGAGTAGTTAGCTCTCTAATCTCTTTAGCCTTCATCGGATTGTCCACCCACTTCCTCTTCAATATCCTTGCGTGATATAAATTTTGTCTTTATAGGTAGTTTATGCTGTGCTAGTCTCATAGCTTCACGAGCTAGCTCTTCTGATACACCAGCAATTTCAAACATTACTCTACCTGGTTTAACTACTGCTACCCAGTATTCTGGTGAACCCTTACCAGAACCCATTCGAGTTTCAGCAGGTTTTTGAGTGACTGGTTTGTCTGGGAAAATCTTAATCCAAACTTGACCACCTCTTTTTATATATCTTGTCATCGCAACACGAGCTGCTTCAATTTGTCTTGAAGTAATCCAGCCTGGCTCAGTAGCCTGAATTGCGTATTCTCCGTAAGTTATCGTATTGCCTCGAGTTGCTTTGCCTTTCATTCGGCCTCTGAACACTCTTCTTCTCTTTACTCTTTTAGGCATTAACATAACGGTATCCTCCTTCCTTAGTTCTTCTTGCTAACCTTCTTTTCAGGAAGAACTTCTCCTTTATTTATCCATACTTTAATTCCTATTTTTCCATAAGTTGTGTTTGCTTCAGCAAAACCATATTCGATATCTGCTCTAAGTGTATGAAGTGGCACATTGCCTTCGCTATAATGCTCTCTTCTTGCCATTTCAGCACCGTTTAAACGTCCTGATATGCCAGTTTTAATACCTAAAGCACCAAATCTCATAGCTCTGCTAATTGCTTGCTTCATAGCTCTTCTAAAAGAAACTCTTCTTTCGATTTGAGATGCAATGTTTTCAGCAACTAATTGAGCGTCAACATCTACTTGTTTTACTTCTACGATATTAATGAAAATATTTTTACCTGTTTTCTTAGCAATCTCTTGTCTAAGAGCCTCAATACCAGCTCCGCCCTTACCGATAATCATACCTGGTTTAGCTGTGTAGATGTGAATTTTAACTCTATTTGCGTATCTTTCAATTTCAATTTTAGATACACCTGCTTGAAACTGTGTTTTCTTAATAAATTTTCTAATTTTATTATCTTCTATTAATAAGTCTGCAAAGTCTTTATCTTTTGCATACCATCTAGTACTCCAGTCTTTAATAACGCCAACTCTTAATCCGTGCGGATTTACTTTTTGACCCACTAATTATCCCCTCCTCACTCTTTTTCTTTCAACACAACAGATATATGACTGCTTCTCTTTTTGATTACGCTCGCTCTACCCATAGAACCTGCTCTAAATCTCTTTAAGGTAGGACCTTGATTTGCACAAATCTCAGCGATATACAAGTTTGCAGGATCCATATCATAATTATTTTCAGCGTTTGCAGCAGCAGACTTTACTAATTTTTCTACAACTTTTGCTGATTTATTTGGTGTCAATGCTAATATATTTAACGCTTCACCTAGCTTTTTTCCTCTAATTAAATCGATAACTAATTTCGCTTTTCTAGGGGGAATCCCTATATATTTAACTGTAGCTTTAGCTTCCAATTAGTATACCTCCTTCCAAACCTTATTTTCTAACACCTGAAGTTTTTTCTCCTGCATGACCTCTAAATGTTCTAGTAGGAGCAAATTCACCTAATTTATGGCCTACCATATCTTCAGATATATAAACAGGAACGTGTTTTCTTCCATCATAAACTGCAATAGTATGACCTATCATTTGTGGAAAAATTGTTGAACTTCTTGACCAAGTCTTAATGACTTTCTTTTCATTCTTTTCGTTCATTTCTTCAATTCTTTTTAAGAGTCTTTCTTGTACAAAAGGGCCCTTCTTTACCGATCTACTCATGGGCTAGTTACCTCCTCTCAGTGCTATTTTTTTCTACCTCTAACGATATACTTATTAGATGGTTTATTTTTGTTTCTTGTCTTGTATCCAAGTGCAGGTTTACCCCATGGAGTTGATGGACCTGGTCGGCCAATTGGAGTTCTACCTTCACCTCCACCGTGAGGGTGATCGTTAGGATTCATTACAGAACCTCTTACAGTTGGTCTGATACCCATATGTCTTACACGTCCAGCTTTACCGATTGTAAGATTACTGTGATCCGTATTACCTACTTGTCCAACAGTCGCTCTACACTCTTTACGAACCATCCTCATTTCGCCAGATGGTAGTCTAAGAATAGCATAATTGCCTTCTTTGGCCATTAACTGAGCATACGCACCAGCTGATCTTGCCATTTGTCCACCTTTACCTACTTTTAATTCAATATTGTGAACAACTGTACCTACTGGAATACTAGAAAGTGGCAATGCATTACCAGTTCTGATATCCGCTTCAGGTCCTGAAACAACTGTGTCGCCTACATGTAAGTCTACAGGAGCAATGATATATCTTTTTTCGCCATCAACATAATGTAGTAATGCGATATTAGATGTTCTATTTGGATCGTATTCGATTGTTGCTACCTTTGCAGGAACACCATCTTTATTTCTCTTAAAATCAATAATTCTGTATTTTCTTTTTTCTCCACCGCCTCTATGTCTGACAGTGATTTTTCCATTATCATTTCTTCCAGCCTTTTTATTTAAGGGTGCTAGCAAGCTTTTTTCAGGAGTGTCAGTAGTAATTTCTTCAAATGTACTAACGCTCATGTTTCTTCTAGCTGGGGAAGTAGGTTTGTATACTTTAATACCCATTTATTCTTACCTCCTTGTGCTATAGATTATCAAACTTTTAGAGTCCTTCAAAGAATTGAATTTCTTTGCTATCTTCTGTTAATTTGACAATTGCTTTTTTCCAATCAGATCTTTTTCCAACGAATCTTCCCATACGTTTTTTCTTGCCAGTCATGTTCATTGTATATACTTTTTCTACTTTTACGCCGAACACTGTTTCCACTGCGTTTGCGATTTGAACTTTGTTCGCTTTTTTCATTACTTTAAAAGTATATTTCTTTTCAGCCATGTCATCCATGCTTTTTTCAGTAACGATTGGCTTTACGATAATATCATGAGGACTTAACATTATGCGTACACCTCCTCAATTTTTTGAGCAGCTTCTTTTGTCACAACCAATTGATAGTATTTCAACATATCGTACACATTTAAACTATCAACTGTCACTGTTGCAACATCAGGAATATTTCTAGCTGATTTATATACATTTTCATCACTGTTTGCTAAAACAAGCAATGCTTTGTTTGCATTTACATTTTTCAGTACTTCAATCATCTCTTTTGTCTTTGGAGCATCAAAGTTTAAACTATCTAATACAATTAGCTCGTTATCTAGTACTTTTGAAGACAATACAGATTTCATTGCTAATCTTCTCATCTTTTTGTTTACTTTTTGTGAGTAATCTCTTGGCTTAGGAGCGAATATAACGCCGCCACCCTTCCATAGTGGTGAACGGATGCTACCTGCTCTAGCGCGACCTGTTCCCTTTTGTCTCCAAGGTTTTCTTCCGCCGCCTCTTACTTCTGATCTTGTTTTTGTTGATTGAGTGCCTTGTCTTTTGTTAGCAAGTTGAGCTACTACCACTTGATGTACAACTGCTTCATTAGGTTCAATTGCAAAAACATCATCGTTTAAATTTATTTCTTCAACTTTTTCGCCTTTAATATTTAAAACATCAACTTTTGCCATTCCTAGTCCTCCTTCCTTATATTACTTTGAGCTCTTAACTGAATCCTTGATAGTGACTACACTTCCTCGAATTCCTGGAACTGCGCCTTTAACAAGTAATAAATTTCTGTCAGCGTCTACTCTAACGACTTCTAAATTTTGAACCGTTACTTTTTCATTACCCATTTGTCCTGGTAGTTTTTTACCTTTTCTAACTCTTGAAGGGCTAGATGAACCACCCATTGAACCAGGGCTTCTATGATATTTAGAACCGTGCTTCATAGGTCCTCTAGATTGTCCGTGTCGTTTTATAACACCTGCAAAACCTTTACCTTTAGAAGTACCTGTTATATCAATTTTATCTCCAGCTTCAAATACATCTGCCTTTAATTCTTGACCAACTTCGTATGCAGAAATATCTTCTAGCTTAAACTCTCTTAACACTCTCATGTAATCGACGTTTACTTTATCAAAATGGCCTTTTATAGGCTTTGTTACTTTGCTTTCCTTCACCTGTTTATAACCAATTTGAAGGGCACTATAACCATCTACTTCTTGATTTTTAATTTGTACTACTTTACAAGGACCAACTTCTACAACCGTCACTGGTACCATTTGACCTTCTGCGTTAAATATTTGAGTCATTCCTACTTTTTTTCCAATAATAGCTTTCTTCAATCGTTACACCTCCTATATCAGCGGATTGCTCAGGGCAATCATAATACCTTTTTTAAAGTTTTATTTCAATGTCGACACCTGCAGGTAAATCTAATCTCATAAGAGCATCTACTGTCTTTGGTGTTGGATTTAAGATATCGACTAATCTTTTATGTGTTCTCATTTCGAATTGTTCTCTAGAGTCTTTGTATTTGTGTACTGCTCTAAGAATAGTAATGATTTCTTTATCCGTTGGCAATGGCACAGGACCTGACACTTCAGCACCAGTTCTCTTTGCCGTTTCTACAATTTTTAAAGCAGATTGATCTAATACCTTGTGATCATATGCCTTAAGTCGAATTCTAATTTTTTGTTTTGCCATACCTAAATTCCCCTCCTCGAAAATTTTTATTAGGTACGACTTATATCCTTAGGAACACCCTGCCTGGTGTTTCATTATTAAAAAACAATGAATTTCCCCAAAAATAACGTCGCCCGATTCATGATCTGGACTACTCCGTGAAAATTCCCTATTGCATAGCTACCTTTCACTTCATCGCATTTGTCACAGCTTACATATTATATAATAACTAGAACTTGGATACAAGTTTTTTTGTGTATTTTTTTAAATAATTTACTTATTTTTTCGAAATGCTTGTTTATTCATTAAAAATCTACTTATTATTTGTTTTATTTAGCTCGAAATAGAAATTTTAGTCACCAATAGTGACTTGACGTAAAAGAAATACCCTTAGGATAGGCTAGTACTTTGAAATTACGACTAATAAAAAAAGGGCCTTAGCCCTTTTTTTATTATAGAATTTCAGATATAACTCCTGAACCTACTGTTCTTCCGCCTTC
>NZ_CALNCS010000105.1 GCF_937875145.1 Alkalibaculum bacchi
TATATCGGTAAGAGTATCCCAAAACACTTCTAAGTAAGCTGATTTGGGAAAGTTGAGTTATTTATTAATAGCAGACTTAAGCCGGATTGTATACATGCACTGGATCTGATTCATCCCTTGATCTGTTTGCCATTGCACAAGTAGCTATTTTAGAATAACACTTGAAAATAATAGAAGCGATAACCTATTTTAAAATAATTTTATTATATCGGCTGCTTGTTCTTTACCAAGAAAAAAATATCCCTTGGTAAAAAATTTACCAGGGATATATGTACTTTTTATATACTAATGCGTTTTCATAATGCTATAGCAAAAAGTATTATGAGATCTCAAAATACCGATTGAATTACTCTTCGAATAAAAGATATATTGTGGGTATCGTTTTTTGAGAGATCAAGTATAAAACTCTCATCTTCTCTAGGGTAAACCAAATCATCAAGATAATCGTAATATATTTCTATTTCATTTTTCCCTACTGGCGTAACATAAACATATGCCCGCATATCTCCAGTAAAAAGAATCAATTTTGATTTGTTCTCTTTATTGAATACCAGCCAATATCTATTATTACGATTATCATCATACAATTTTAATGAGCCGTCAATTCTTTCATCTATTATCTCTGTATAAGAAATATCTGGTGGTACTTTTTCTGTTATGGCAAATTTGAGGATATCAATAACAATACAGAAAAATAATACAATTGACAAGATAGATAATAAAAGAATTTTAAGTATTTTAAGAATTCTCTTTTTAATTAAACTCTCCATTTTTAAAATAATCTATTCCTCTCTGTATAGCAATTTGATCTGTTGGATCATCAAAATAAGTAGATATCCATTCGATTTTGTAATCTCCACCAACTATTTGCATTATACCAGCAGCGAAAGAAATTGAGCAGCCTTTTAATATTTTCTGGACGCTCCTTGTCACTAGCGCTTCCATCACCAACCAGTTTGTTGGCAAAATCATCGAACATAACCAGCGTGCGGTCAGGAGCAAAATCGAAAATATATGCGTTTTCTTTTTTGTAGTACTTGCCTTTTTCTTCGTAGTGATATGAGTTCTGTGAACGGAATGCAGCCTGCATATATAGAGCTGGACTGGATACATTGCTCAGCATCATCACCGCTGACCATTCTGGAATGGTCACGCCGGTAGTAAGCTGCCCGACGCTGATTGTGATTGTATACTCGTTTTCAGCGATAGCCTTACGCACCTTATCGTAGCTCTTTTCATTTGAGACAAAATCTTCGGATTCCTCAGTGAGATCCCTGCCGTCACCAGCGGCGATTACTATCTTGTGATGCATAAACGCAGCATCATTACTGAGCAGCTTCGCCAGAGCCTTTGCACTGGCAACTCTGTCAAGGAGCCAGAACGTGTGTTTCAGCTCCTTTCGCAGGGCAGGGGTCGAGAATGGATACTTTTCGTTTTTCGTCAATCTCTCCAACCACTTTTTTACATCCTTCTCATGTTTAAAAGTCGTCTTGCCCCTCAACAGGATCCCCTACCATCATTCATTTTGTAGTCTTGATAGAAATTCTGGCATGGGATTGACCTTAATTCGTGCACCTTCCTTTATCATCTATAGCCCTTCTCTAATTTTCATGGCGATTTTATATGCCAATAACGGGGGTACTGCATTGCCTACCTGGGTAAACTGCCTTGCCGTTGAACCTGTAAAAATGTATGTATCTGGGAACGTCTGAAGGCGAGCACATTCCCTCACAGAAATTGTACGTGGGGAGTATGGGTGTAAATGTGAACGCCCTCCACCTTTTGTTCCGCCAGCGATAACAGTTTTCGATGGAAGATATGGATTTAACCTATCTACTCGTCCCAACTTATCACGGGTACCGTAAGCTAATTTCATGTAACGTTTTACTGATTCAGCATTATGTTTGCGTGTCTGGTGATTCTCCACATCTTTTAAGCTACGCCCAAAAGTATTAAAGCAGGCTGTCACATAATCGTTAGGCAAGGGGAAGTCTATGGCTTTATTCATGCGTGTACCGATGTTTATCCAACGCATTCTGTTCTGGGGAACCCCATAATAAGCTGCATTAATTATCTTAGGCGGTGAAATTGTATAACCAAGTGTCGCAATTTCATCAAGAGCATTCTTAATCTTGCCACCATCATCGCAGTCCTCAATACCTGCTACATTTTCAATTAGGAATGCTTTAGGTCGAAACCTCTTAATATACCACAAGTAATCGAATAACAACTCTCCTTTTTCTTCGTCATCAAATCCTTGTCGTTTAAAGTTTTCACTGTCTTTCGAAAACCGTTGGTTAGCAGCAATACTAAAAGGCTGGCAAGGAGGACCCCCATGAAATACTCCATCAAAAGGTTTTGCTGTACCGATTATCTTCTCTAATTCGGATGAAACAATTTCTCTTTCTCTGACATCTCCGTTATTATCCGGGGGTCCAATAACTTTTTTATTGGGGTTGTTGCCTCTTAAGGTATTGCAGAACACCTCATTAAACTCAATTGATACAAGATTATTAAATCCAGCATACTCAAACCCTATATTTAGCCCGCCTGCTCCTGAAAAAAAACTAACTGCAGGTATTGAATCATGAAGCTTCTCTTTATCATCTAAAATCTCGTTTTCTTCATAGTATGGTATGATATCTGAATAATCGCAATACCGCAATGAATCATAGTTCAGTCCTTTCTGAGTTAGAATCTCTGCAAGCGGCATATCTTTTCTAAAGCAGTCATCAAGAATTTTTTTTTGCATAGATAAGGTTATTTTGTTCTTTAGCACATCCATTAGACAATCTCCTTTATTGCAGACAGGTAAACATCCATCGCTTCCGTGTGCGATAGAAAATCATCCTGTCCATTTCGTTTTAGCCATTTTATGTAATAGATATGAATACTACGATGGCAAGTAGGACATAGCCCTACAATATCACTTAATGAAGTGCCTTTTGTTGTTATGGCAATACTAGACGATAGCGGTAATAAATGATGTATATCTAGCATATAGTCCGTCCATGGATACTTAATGGACACATCCATTTTACACATTCCACAAATTGGCGTATGGTTATGCTCAATATAATATCTGCGTAAAAGCGGACTTCTGTCAACTCTAAAATGTTCAACCCTTTTACGTTTGCCCTCAATAAACTCTATATCAGCAACATCAGAAGAAAACACTTCAATAGTTGGCAGAACAATACTGCCAACTATTCGTGTGATGGAAAGAAATTCTTCGCTACGAGAGACCTTTGGAACACTACCAACAGGAGAAAGAAACTTATCAACTAGTTCTACTAACGCTGAAGGGTTAGTAATATCTAGCCATAGACGGCCATTATAAACTTTCAAAATACTTAACTGGCTAATAAAAATAACCATCTCCCGTAGCTGTCGTCTTTCAGCTTCTAAGATAGTATAGGTCTTTGGCATTAAGCGATAATAAAACTCAAGATCTTCAAACCCTGTGCAGTTATTTGCAATGATTATATGGAATATTTCATCCAACGAAATACATGCCTGGCGGTCTGTGTTATTTAAAGCAATAAGATATTTTATAATGGCACAGAATGGATAGATTTGCATCTGTGCAACATCATAATTATCAAAAGCCGGAAAAGGAAAACGGAATCTACTTATGTAACTCAACAAAAAGTCATCTGTATTGCTAAAACATCCGTCATCTTTAGCTAATTCCCTACAGTAATCAGAAACAACTAAATGCTCATCCACAACGGTAGCCAAGAATGAACACTCAAATACTCGTTTGTAATTACGCAGAACGGTATAATGATTAGGAGCAAATGGCATACCAGTAGAATCTGTCAACTCATTACGAAAAGTAGATTCACAATCCCTAATTTTTACCCCATTAAATTTAACAAGGACTTTCGCTACACTCTTTAGAACATCAAATTGAAAATACAGTAGTCGTCCTTGATCCCACCGCCACATAGTCACCCTCCTATCTCCTGTAATTCAAAAAATTTAAATATTATTAATTTTCAATCTCCATAATATCCGATATATCACAGTTAAGGGCCTTGCAAATTTTAAGAAGAACATCAGTTGAAACATTTTCTCCTTTACCTAGTTTGGCGATAACTGCGGTACTAACACCAGCGGCTACACGTAAGTCTTTTTTATTCATTTTTTTATCAATAAGCAATTTCCAAAGTTTATTATAGCTTATCGCCATTCTCGCACCACATCACATTGTACAGAACACTTGTTTGCATTGTATCATGGGCAAGAGCTTTAATCAACAAGAAATTTATAATCATGAATATATTTTCGCTCTAGTGTTTTGTTCTAAACAGTAGCTTTCGCCTGAAAGCTTCGGAAGAGGTATACACGCTTGCGCTTGATCTAATTCATGAGACCCCCACTTCTATAAGTGGGGGTTCCTTATACCTGCTTCGGTGGGGGTAGAGTCCTCCACCGAAGTTCCGATGTTCAGCTTTAGCTGAACGAGTTCAATGGACCTATGACGATTTTCTGCGCTGAGCTTCCTGGAATATCTCCTTACTTATAATGGTCTCATGATTATTCTCCATAAGATACATCGGCAATTCACCATTGTTTTCTTCATAAGCTGTGCTGACTCTGCAGTAAGCGGCAACACGTAAAACTTCTTTTTTG
>NZ_CALNCS010000106.1 GCF_937875145.1 Alkalibaculum bacchi
CGTTTGCCGGGCTTGTACCTCATACAGCGCATAGATTGCTGAATATAGAGCGAGGAGCTATGCTATTAGCAATGAATGTAGACGCCATACTCGAAAAAACAGGAAAAGGAAAAAATCCATGTGAGCCTGTTTGTCTGACTATAGACGGCTCTACCTTTTACGGTTCGCCTGTATTTCAAAATAAATTTGACTATTATTTAAAAACTTATCTAGAAAATAAAGGCTTTTATATAAGGCGAAAAAAAGTAGAAAACGGAACTTTAGTTGGTGCAGCTATGGCAGCCCTTATGGTTTTTTAAATTAAGAATTTGTAAGATGCTTTGATAATTTCTGATAGCTACTTTGATAAAATTAAAAAAGCAGATTTTATAAAGCTTAGTTTAAAATCTAGAGGCAAGACAATTTAAGTCTGCCTCTTTTATATTTTTAAAAAAGTAGTATAATAAGTAGTATGGGCAATTTTTTTACAATAGAACTTTGTAGAATAAATAATGTAGACCATATGAGATAATAATAGGTAAATAAATTTGCGTTTACTTACTTATTATCTGTATAATTTATTTATATAATTTTCAAGTAAATTATGGTAATATTAAATAAATAAACATAATTTTATGAGGAGGAACTAAATGGAACCAGACTCAGGTGGGTCGATTATACCCCAGTTGATATTAATAGTTATTTTAACTTCAATCAATGCATTTTTTGCAGCTTCAGAAATGGCAATGGTTTCTGTGGACAAAAAGAAACTTAATATTGAGGCAGAGGAAGGAAATAAGAAAGCTAAGCAATTATTAAAACTCTTAAAAGAACCTTCAAGATTTTTATCTACCATACAGGTAGGAATTACCTTTGCAGGATTTTTATCTTCTGCGTCAGCAGCAGTAGGTATTTCAGATGACTTAGGGAAGTTTTTAACTGGTTATGGAATCCCTTTTGCAAAAGATATCGCATTTATTGGAATAACATTAATACTAGCCTATTTCACATTAGTTTTTGGAGAATTAGTACCTAAGAGAGTTGCGCTTCAAAATGCTGAAAATTTTGCTATGAAAGCGGTTGGAACAGTTACTATTGTTTCAAAAGTCATGAGACCTTTTGTGTCTTTTCTATCCTTTTCCACTAATGGAATACTGCGAATTGCAGGAATTAGCCTTGAGGGTGTAGAAGAAAAGGTTACCCTAGAAGAAATTCGATCAATTGTAGAAGTAGGCCAAGAGCAGGGTATTATAAACCCTACTGAAAGAGAAATGATTGATAGTGTTATTGGTTTTGATGATAAGTTAGCTGAGGAGATTATGACTGCACGAACAGAGGTCTTTATGATTGACGTAGAAGACCCTATTGAAGAATACCTTAAGGAGATGCTTCAGTTAAAGTATTCTAGAATCCCTGTTTTCGAAGGGGATGTAGACAATATTATCGGTATACTCTACATAAAAGATTTTTTATTAGAGTCCTATAAAGTTGGCTTTGAAAATGTAGATATACAAAAAATTGCACGTCCTGCTTACTTTATACCAGAACGAAAAAATATTGATGATCTATTTACAGAGCTTCAAAATACTAGAAATCATATGGCTGTATTAATTGATGAATATGGTGGATTTTCTGGTATTGTAACAATGGAAGACTTAATTGAAGAAATTATGGGAGATATCGATGACGAATACGATCACGATGAACCTGATATAAAGAAAATTGACGCTTTTAATTTCGTCGCTAAGGGGACTACTTCTGTTAAGGAGTTAAACAGTAAGCTTAAAATAGATATTGATGAATCTTCTGAAGACTACGACACTTTAGGAGGATTATTAATTTCTATAATAGGATATATTCCTAAAGATGGCGAGAAAATTGAAGTCCCTTATGAGGATGCAGAAGGCAGAGAAATAGACTTTTTTATAGAAGTAGTAGAAGACAAAAGAATACAAAGAGTACGAATTGTGCTGAGTGATCATATAAAAGAAACAAAAAACGATGACGATGAAGACGATGACTAAAATAAGTATAAAACAAGAGCTATTTCCAAGGAAATAGCTCTTGTTTTAAAATTCTTCGGTTTGCAAAGGAAGTTTTTATTTCCTTGCAGCGGATTGTGAAAAATATATTAGCGGAAAGCTGAAAGGGAAACGCGATCTCACCCAAAGGCGAGATTGAATTTCTCTGACCAGCTGATTTTACATACAACTTAGAACTTACAAAGTAGAACTGGAGAAGTCTTTCGCTAAACTCTTAAAATTTGGTCGTCCTGCCACGTCCATTAAAAAGGCGGGCTTTGTTGCCCCTTCTTTCCTATTGGAATTTAACATCTTTATAAAAGCATCTGCAGAGTGTATTCCCACTCCGTGACCGTAATATTTTCCACCGCTTAAGTCAATCACATTTTCTCCTTGTAAATAGGGAGTGAGTGGGCTGACTTCAGGATTATCAAAATAGAGCCTATCACCTGGCAAGAAATCTGCTACTTTATGAACAGAGCCTACTTCTTTTAGTTTCCAACCAATCCTAGACCAATTCATTAAATATATATTTTTGAACATACTATCAAATCGTTCTTTAGAAAAAACATGTAACAAAGCTTTATAGTATACGATGAGCATTGCTGTGGCACACTCTGTTCCATATTTTGAACCATTGGTATAAATATCGTTGATAGCCTCTGCAGCAGAAACATCATCCTTTAATTCAAAGCCTCCATCTCTCTTTCGATTCCAGTACTTTTCATTGCATATAGATTGCCTAAAGACTTTAAAATGTAAACCACTCTGGTTAAGAGCTTTTGCTGAGTTGACAATTTCTCTTCTTAGTAATAACTCAAAATCTAATTGTCCGATATCAGCATAATTGTACGCGCTAGAGCTAGCTGACATGATCCGCGCAGTTTCTCTTTCTATGCTATGTACAGGATACTTTTTTAAGTATTCATTTACATCTATAGGAGTATTATCAATCTTAATCATATCTAACCCTCCCAATCCTTGTTCATTAGAGCTATTTGTGAAGATAAATCGTTTTTAATCCATTGACGCCACAACTTATGGTTCTGCTTTTTTAATTTATAGGAGTACGCTGATAATTGCTCCTTTTTCTTAAGGCTTGATTGTCTAAAATTCTCTAGTGCATCTTTTTCAAAAATTTTTAAAGGCTTTAAAAACTCTCCTGTGTCGGGAGATACTTTTTTATTTAAGTACTTTCCTTCTAAATGAACTTTAAAGATATTTGGCTCACTGCTAAGCTGAAAACTTTCCCCTGAAAAATAAATATAAGGCATATTTTCATTTACCCAATTATACGTTTGTTGTATATTTACTTCTTTATTTTCCTGGAAACTGCTTAAATCCCCATCAATATGTAATAATTTACAGGCTAGTTGAATCGACTTTTCATTAGATGATTTTAAGCGTTCTGTTATGAGCTCTACAAGGCTCGGGTCTTTAAACTGAAGAAGGTACCAGGATAGATCGTGTATAAAATAGTCCTTTTCATAGCGATTAAACATAAGGTCAACTACAGAAGGTAATATAGAATGATCCTTCATATAACATATAAGCGTGCCAACAGTACCATCTAGTATTTCATCGAATTCGTCGTTTAAACCGTCAGCATAAACGCCACTGTCAAACATCCATATAAGGGTATCGTGAATTCTTTTGTCATTGTATTTGTCGCTAATTTCTTTAAATTTCATATCTCCCTCAATGACAGAGCACAAATTTAGAGCAATACGATTTCGAAGATTTAGATTTTCTAGTGTATTTAAAGATTCCACTTCTTTTCTAACAAAATATAAAGTAGGAAAATACAATCTCTTGTCGTTTAAATAATGAATAGCGCCCCTTTCGTTTTCTAGTAAAAATCTCTTAAAAGCTTTCCTAAATGAATCGTAGTCATAAGCTTTATTCAACAAGTCGAAGTACTTCAACGATGAATCTTTCATTTTAACACCGCCTTTTAATAACTTTAATCTATTCTATTAAAGTTTATTGGCTTTGTTGAATAAAATTAGTTTTTTGTGTAATTTGCGCAAAATTGAATGCAGAAACTTTTCAACTTACCTATTGACGATATGAATTTCTAACTTTCCAACTATTATTTTCTTAAAATCAAAAACTCATAAATTCTTCAATAGCGTATGATATGTTATAATATTCGAAACAGCAGATTGGCTCGCAGAAATCATTCCATTTTCCGTGCTTGCATGAGAAAATGGAATGGTTTCTATGAGCAAGTGCCAACGACCGAAGCTGCGAAGCAGCTTATTTATGATATAATAAATCTATTAAGAAAAAACACATATTGGAGGAAAGAAAATGAAAGTAGTTGCTTTTAACGGAAGTCCTAGAAAAGAAGGGAATACTTATCAAGGAATACGAATAATATGTGACGAGTTAGAAAAAGAAGGCATTGAAACAGAGATTATTCAAGTTGGCAGCAAGGAAATACGCGGATGTACTGCTTGTAATGGCTGTGCAAAAAATAGGGACGAAAAATGTGTACTTCCTGGTGATGAAGTCAACGAATGGATTCAAAAGATGAAGGATGCAGACGGTATTGTATTAGGAGCACCAGTTCATTTCTCTGGAATTGGAGGAACGATGAAATCTTTTCTAGATAGAGCTTTCTACGTAGGATCTAATAACAATAGTTTATTTAGACATAAAGTAGGAGCTGCATTAGTAGCTGTAAGACGATCAGGGGGAAGTGCATCCTTAGATCAGCTCAATCACTATTTGGCTTACTCAGAAATGGTTATCCCTACGTCTAATTACTGGAATATTATTCATGGGACAAGACCGGGTGAAAGCATAAAAGACGAAGAAGGCGTTCAAATTATGAAAGTACTTGGTAAAAATATGGCATGGATATTGAAGTTGGTAGAAAATGGAAAGGGTGTAGTAGATAAGCACGAGGCAGAAAGAAAGACTTATATGAATTTTATTCGATAATGACAAGCAGTATTCAGAAACTACTTATCAGCGTTCCTGCCACTTATGATGGTTTGATAAAGATATGAACGTAGAACAAATGAATTAGAATTGTCCATATTATTGCTAAGCCATTTTGGTTAATAAAGTACTGCTATATATGGTGAAAAGGTATGCTACAATTTGAAAGGTTAAGCTTTATATTTCAGATTATAAATTTGGCATTACTAGTGCTTGTTATTTATTTGGTTGTTTTAGGTATTCGATATCTTAAAAGGAAATCTTGACTCTGTTTTTTTAATGATATAGGATAGAGTAATCAAAGTCTTGGTATGAGATACAACTAGAAGGGAATAGACATGAATAAAGACTATATACATGAATTTCAAAATAAATTATTAGACTGGTACGATGAAAATCGTCGCATACTGCCTTGGAGAGAAGAGCCTTCTGCTTATAAGGTGTGGATATCTGAGATTATGTTGCAGCAGACTCGAGTGGATACAGTTATACCTTATTTTCTAAAATTTATGGAGGATATTCCTAGTATTTTTACCTTAGCAAATATTTCTGAAGACAAATTACTTAAGCTTTGGGAGGGATTAGGCTATTATAGTCGTGCTAAAAATTTAAAGAAAGCTGCACAAGTTCTTTTAGAAGAGTATAATGGTCAAATGCCCTCAGATAAAAAGGATTTGCAATCTTTGCCTGGTATAGGTCCTTATACATCGGGGGCTATCGCCTCTATTGCCTTTGGACAAAAGGAACCTGCTATGGACGGTAATGTCCTTAGAATTGTTTCTAGAATTACTGTGAATACTGGAGATATAAAAAATAGAAAAGTAAAGGCAGACATAGAACAAATAGTTATAGACGTGTTACCAGAAAATAGAGTTGGTGATTTTAATCAAGCGTTGATGGATTTAGGAGCAACGATTTGTATCCCAAATGGGGCACCTAAGTGCAGTATTTGTCCATTATCTGGTTTCTGTGAAGGCCATAATAAGGGTATTGCTGAAACCTTGCCTGTAAAAACGGCAAAAAAGAAGCGTAATATAGAGAAAAAAACGATTTTTGTTTTAAATTATGGAGATCAATTTGCCTTAAAAAGGAGACCGAATAAGGGGCTTTTATCAAAACTATGGGAATATCCCAATGTAGATGGTTTTGCCACTGAAAAAGACGTACGATTATTAATGAAATCTTGGGGGTTTTTAACAGGTTCCCTTTTAGAATTAAATAATTCGAAACATTTATTTAGCCATATTGAATGGCACATGAAGGCTTACTATATAAAAGTAGAAGCTGTACAAAGGGACAATGATTTTGTATGGGCAAGCAAAAAAGAAATTAAAGAAAAATACTCAATTCCTACAGCTTTTAAGGAGTATACAAAATGGGTTCAACATCTGGAAGAACATCAAGGTCAAGCGATCTAGGTTTAGAACTGCAATTATTGCGTATATATAAATCACAGAGTACACTAAAAAAGACTAGGGTGATAAAATGAGTATTAGAGAAGGTATTATAAAAGCAATGAAAGAAGCAGGAAAGCCAATCTCGCCTTATCACCTTATTCTAATTTACACTCCAAGTTATCTAGTGCCGGCCCGTCTAAAATAGTTCCCTTGTAATCAAAGCGGGAGCCGTGGCAGGGGCAATCCCATGTTTTTTCAGCGCTATTCCACTTTAACTCACAGCCTAAATGGGTACAGGTTGTATCGATTAGATAAATCTTTCCATCCTTATCCATATAAGCGCCTATTTTTTCACCATCTATTTCTACAGTATGTCCTTTACCAGGTTCTGTAGGTAGTTCATTAGTTGCGTCCTCTAATTTGCCTTTGACTAAGTCCTTTGCTACTTGTATATTATCAACTACTAATTTGAGTATGGATTTGCTGCTTAAATTTCGGTAGGGTTTATATAAATTCTCCCATTGACTTTTATTATTTGAAATTAAATCTGAAATCACTTTTGCGGCTACATGAGATGTAGTCATGCCCCATTTCTTAAAGCCAGTTGCAATGTACACATGGTCTGTATAGCTAGTGATTTTTCCAATATAGGGAATATCATCAGGTGTCATCAAATCTTGAGTAGACCATCTATAGGGAACATTCTCTACAGTATAGAGGTGTTTGACAAAGTCAAATAGATTAGAATAATGCACTTTTTCCTCTTCGCCGTGTGCCGTTTGATGGCTATCTCCACCAATTAAAAGCAAAGCTTCTTGTTTACTGATTTGGTTTCGGATAGATCTAGTAGGACTTTCAGCGCTAATGTACATGCCAGTAGGAAGTTCTTCTTTTATTTTTACGCCAAGGAGATAAGAACGCTGAGGCACCATTCTTGTAAAATAAAATCCAATATTATTGGTAAAAGGATAGTGGCAAGCTACCACTACCTTATTTGCTCGAATGATATTGCCACCTTTGGTGTTTATTGTACAAGGACTGCCTCTGTCAATATCGTCAATTTGAGTCCCTTCAAAAATGAGGGCACCTTTTTTTTCAATATGTTGAGCAAGGGAAAGTACATATTTTCTAGGGTGAAATTGTCCTTGGTTAGGAAATTTAACAGCTCCTAAAATAGGGAGGGGAAGAGGCAGTTCTTCTACAAAGCTAGCATCAATACCAGCCCTTTTAGCAGCCCCTACTTCATCTTTGATTTTTGGTAGGTATTTAGAGTCACAAGTGTAAATGTAGGCATTTTCTTTTGAGTAATCACAGTCAATGTTTAATTCTTTAATGGTGTCTTCTATAAAAGAGACTGCCCATTGATTAGAACTAGCGTATTGTGTAGCTGTTTCAAGATCATTATTGCTGATCATATTATGGTAAATAAGACCGTGTTGAGAAGTGATTTTTGCAGTGGTATGACCAGATGCTCCTGTAGCAATTTTGTTTTTTTCAAAGATAGCTACTTTAAATCCACTTTTTTGCAGTAAGTAAGCTGTTGCAATACCTACCATTCCGCCACCGACAATAGCCACATCAACTTCCATATCTTTTTCTAATGGCGAATAGTGAGTTTCTTCTGTAGATGAAATCCAGTAAGAACCTGCTTGTTTTTGAAATAAATTTTCTTTATCTATCATGTAATACATCCTTTCGATATGTCCTATATTTATTTTGCATAAAAAATTCTACTTATGTCTGTAAAGGAATACCCTGATGCTAATAACTAAGGACTAGCGACTACCTACTAAAAGCTCTTCATAAGAGCCACATAATTCTGTTCCTCCGTGATATCCTGTATCTTTAAAAATGATGTTATTATCTTTATTTAGTAAAAGAATTGAAACTTTAGAATTAATGGTTTCCTCTATTTTTCGGTTCATAGTTCCAATTTTTGGAGCCATTAACTCTCCCTTATTAGTGGAGATGTCAACTTGAGCCTGAAGTTGGTATTTGCTATTTTTTAAGGTGATAGATAAAAGGTGGTCTTTAAGATTAAGATATTTAATTTTGCTGCGGGTATAGGTTGCGAAAGTATGGTGGTTATCGCCAATTCTGAGAAAGCTAATGAAGCCTATAAAAAAGCTACCAAACCAAGGGATTTTTGCTATGGAAAACATAAAGGATGTATTTTCTTTGGTAAAGTGATTAGATTGCACCCATATCCAAGATTCTGGAAAGGATTTACCCCAGTCTTTTTCAATATAACCATATCCATTATTAAAATCTATTATTCTTTTTTGATATATCATTTTACCCTGAATATTGTGGCTGATATTTACAACTCCATGATAGCATTCCATAAAGGGCACAAAAGAAAAAGGCCCCATGATGCCAGGGTGGGTGATGGTTTTAGGGTAGGGAATACGATCAGTAAAATACAGTTCCCCTATAAAAGATAAATCATCTTTTTCTAAATTTAATATCATTCGCTCTTTCGAAAAATAGTTATTTCCAATAAATACTTGAAAGTTTTCATTATCGTATTTAAAATCTTTATAGTCAAAGGGGATATAATGAGTTTGTCCTGTTATGCCATCAATAGTCTGAATAAAAGCCTTCTTCTCACCATTTTTGTTAATAGCAATACCAGAAATAATGGAAAGGATACACTTTTTATCTTCATCAATGAGTTTAAAGTACCAACCTTCAAAATAATTTTTTTTTCTGTATTTGCCTAGAAATATTTCAGGGTTAAATAATCTATTAATTCTATACATTTTACACCACTTTTTCCGTATTTTTCATTGTGTAGTATGCCACGTATGAGAGAGATTATTCATCAAAAAGTTCTTTAGTTATCAAAAAAGGCGTGAGAAAGACGAAGTAAACACAACAAATCAATACAGCTATGGACAAACCCAGTGAAAGCGAGGGTCTAAGCCACTTCGTGTGCTACGATAGTCTGGCTGCTGAAAGTTAAGCGAAACCTGCCCTCTATTAAATCAGAGGGCAGGTTTTTGTGGTTTTTATTCGACAAAATCCCTACTTAGTACCAGTACAATGCTCTGTCAGCTTGCTGGTTAGAAGCAATTCACGATACATTTGCGGTTTCTGCTCACGCAGATAATCTAGGCGAAGCAAGCCATACTTCCCTAAGTTGTCAATGTCGGCTTTTCCGTTGGTTTTGATATTGGAGTATAACAATCCATCAATCTCTGTGTAGTCAAATTCAAACTTTGCCATAAAGCAAATCCTCCAATAAAGATTATTTACAATTCATCGGTAATCGTTCGGCTGTGCGAAACAATTATGATTTTCGTAAACATCCTTATTGGAGGAACTCTAAATGCCCAAGACTTTTCTTAGTAAATCAAATCATATATTAAACAATTCCGTGAGCTATCATAGCTTCGGCTACTTTTAAGAAACCTGCTATATTAGCACCTACTACTAAATTTTCGTTTTCTGCACCGTATTCGATAGCCGCTTTTTTTGCATTTTTAAAAATACTTACCATGATTTGCTGTAATTTTTCATCTACCTCTTCAACAGTCCATGAGTAGCGCATACTGTTTTGTGACATTTCAAGGGCTGAGCAAGCTACGCCACCAGCATTAGATGCTTTTCCCGGTGAGAATAAGATATTATTTTTAATAAATACTTCTATTGCATCAAGTGAACAAGGCATATTAGCTCCTTCACAAACAGCAACTACGCCATTGTTAATAAGGGTGTTTGCAGCTTCTACATTGATTTCGCCTTGTGTTGCACAAGGTAGGGCAATATCGCATTTTTCATTCCATATATCTTTGCAACCTTCTACATATTTAGCACTTGGTACGGCATCTACATATTCTTTAATTCGAGCTCTTCTTACTTCTTTTAATTCTTTTACTAGATCTAATTGGATACCATTTTCATCTACAATATATCCATTAGAATCAGAACAAGCGATAACTTTAGCTCCTAATTCCATGGCTTTTTCCATCGCGTAAATTGCCACATTTCCAGAACCAGATACAATTACTGTCTTTCCTTCAAAACTTTCATTTGCATCTTTTAACATTTCATGTGCGAAGTAAATCAAACCGTATCCTGTAGCTTGAGTTCTTCCAAGGCTACCACCATAACTTAGGCCTTTACCTGTTAAAACACCTTGTTCACGAATGTTTTTGATTTTATTGTAATATCCAAATAAGTAGCCTATTTCTCTAGCACCAACGCCGATATCTCCAGCAGGAACATCTAAATCTGCGCCGATATGTTTTTGTAATTCAGCCATAAAAGATTGGCAGAATCTCATTACTTCATTGTCGGATTTTCCCTTAGGATTAAAGTCAGAACCACCCTTGCTACCGCCAATTGGAAGACCTGTTAAAGAATTTTTGAAAGTTTGTTCGAAACCTAGAAATTTAATAATGCTTTGATTTACAGATGGGTGAAATCGTAAACCGCCTTTGTATGGTCCAAGAGCAGAATTAAATTGAACTCTAAAGCCCCTATTTACATGTACCTTACCATTGTCATCTACCCAAGGTACTCGAAAATAAATTACTCTTTCTGGCTCAACCATTCTCTCTAGTAATCCAGCTTCCATAAATTTTGGGTTTTTTTCGAAAACAGGAACTAAAGAATTAAAAACTTCTTTTACTGCGTCAAGAAATTCTACTTCGCCTGAATTTCTTTTTTCCACTTGCTCATAGACAGATTGTATGTACTCTTTGCTATTCATGTAGTGTTCCCCTCCATTTGTATTATGCAACAAATTAAAACTACGAACATTAATTTGTGAAGTGATTTAACATTCATGCCGTTTTTAATAATATAGCACCAGATAAAACGAGTGTCAAACGGAATTTTGAAGGAAGGTGGATTATTATTGCATTCAAAAGGAACTTAAATTTTTATACTCGCTAGACTCAAACAGAAAAACTTCTTAAGGATTCCCTTTCCCTTCTTTTGAAGCAAGCGAGACCAATCGTTTGCCCATGTTTTAGAAATACCATATCTTTTCTACCTTCTTTCCTAAGACAATCCCTAAGGGACTGATATGAATAGGTTCATGGGATTATAGACTATGTAAAATAAACACTTGCTTTATTCTGATAAAGTAAGTATAATGTTAAAAGAATATTTAACTGAAATAGTATAAAATTATTAAACGAGGAGGATTAATAGTGAAAAAATTAATAACTTTATTTTTATTGCTGACGATGGTTGTAGGGTTGGTTGCATGTGGTAGCACAGGAAATAATGAAACAGATGATCAGTCTCAGGATGAAAGTGATTTAGCTTATGTGGAAGGAAATGGTAAGCTTATCATCGGCTACACTGATTACGCTCCCATGAATTATACCGATGAAAGTGGTACGTTTACAGGCTTTGACACAGAGCTAGCTACTTTGGTTTCTGAAAAACTTGGTCTTGAACCTCAATTTGTTGAGATCAACTGGGATACCAAGGAAGTGGAACTGAATGCAAAGTCCATTGACTGCATCTGGAACGGCCTAACAATCAGCGACGAGCGTAAGGCAACGATGGAAGTTACCCAACCTTATATAAAAAATGCCCAAGTGGTTGTGGTAAAAGAAGGTACTGAATATGAAGACACTTCGTCCTTAATTGGCAAGAACATAGCTGCTGAGCAAGGTTCTGCCGGTGAAACCACCATTCAGGGAGATGACAACTTAAAGCAAGCAAGTTATATTCCTAAGACATTGCAGACTGAGGCCCTTATGGAAGTAAAAGCCGGGACTGCTGACGCTGCTGTCTTAGACTTAACACTGGCAAATACCATGACAGGCGAAGGTACCAACTATAAGGATATTACCATTGTAGATAAATTGGCAGAAGAGAATTATGGGGTTGCATTCCGCAAAGGTTCTGATATTAGTGAGGAAGTGAACAAGATTTTTGACGAACTTGTTGCAGACGGGACCATGGCTAAATTAGCTGAAAAGTATGGACTAGATCTAGCACAATAGACTATAATACATATGAAATGAAGCGAGGGACAGAGGGTAAACCTCTGTCCCACTGCTTTTTTAATTGAGGTGAAAGAAATATGGAACAGATTTATGTAATTATTGGTCGGCTATCAGATAGCTTTTTGCTTAATTGTAAGATCTTTATAATAACCCTTTTGTTCTCACTACCCTTAGGTCTGTTAATTGCTTTTGGATCCATGAGTCGTTTTCGTCCCCTTCGTTGGCTTGTGCGAACATTTGTATGGATAATCCGTGGAACTCCATTGATGCTACAGCTTATCATAATTTTTTATGGACCGGGACTTTTGGACATGTCTTTTACATGGCCAAATGGTGAGTCTGGGCGTTTTGTAGCAGCAACTGTTGCCTTTGTTATCAACTATGCCTGTTATCTTTCAGAAATTTATCGAGGCGGTATTGAAGGAATACCTAAGGGTCAATACGAAGCTGGTGAGGTCTTGGGCATGACGAAGAGTCAGATATTTTTCAAGGTAACATTGCTTCAAGTGGTAAAGCGTATACTTCCTCCTGTGGGTAACGAGATTATTACCTTAGTGAAGGATACGTCCTTGGCCCGTATTATTGCCAATAAAGAGATCATTATGATGGCTGGAGAATACAGCAGCAAAGGACTTATTTGGCCTCTTTTTGCCACAGGGATTTACTTTCTTGTATTTGTGGGGGCATTAACTATACTACTTGATTGGCTAGAGAAGAAACTGAGCTATTTCCGTTGATAAAAGGAGGAAATTGGAATGTCAATTTTAGAAGTAAAAAATATTGAAAAACGCTTTGAAAGCTTGCAAGTTTTGCAGAAGATTGATTTTTCCTTAGAAAAGGGAGAATCAATTGCAATTATAGGTTCTTCTGGAAGTGGAAAGACCACCTTGCTCAGGTGCCTTAACTTCCTAGAAAGGCCTGATAATGGAAGCATCTCTGTAAATAATAAGGTGATTTTTGACGCAATGGATCCTGCTACTCAAAGAGATAGTGAAGTGCGAAAAAAGCGATTACATTTTGGATTGGTTTTTCAAAACTTTAACCTATTTCCTCAATACACAGTCCTAAAAAATGTTACATTGGCAGCGGAACTGTTGGCTCAAGAGCGTCCAAGCTTTAAACAGGAGAAAAAAACGATCTTGAATGAGATTCAGGATCGGGGTAAAATGCTTTTATCCCAAGTTGGCCTGTCGGATAAGCTGGATTATTATCCACATATGATATCCGGTGGACAGCAACAGCGGGTAGCTATTGCTCGCGCCCTAGCGCTAGATCCAGACATTTTGTGTTTTGACGAACCTACCTCTGCCTTAGACCCGGAGCTCACAGGGGAAGTATTGAAGGTTATTAGGAATTTGGCAGACCGCAATACGACAATGATCATTGTGACCCATGAAATGGATTTTGCTCGGGATGTGGCAGACCGCGTTATCTTTATGGATGCTGGTGTAATTGTGGAACAGGGCACCCCTCAGGAAGTCTTTAGCAATCCTAAAGAAGAGAGAACGAAGCAGTTTCTATCCAGGTATAATAAAGAGTAAGGCAACACTGAAATGTAGTAACTTAAAGTGGGACTCAAAATGTTAAAAAAGTAATCCTTCATGGTATTACTGTGAGAGGATTTCATAAAATTATTGACTGATATTTAATTTATATGGTAAAATAATGATATAAGCACGTTAAAAGGGAGTAGTTTTAAATGCATAGTCAACAATTACTGGTTAAATAAATTTAACTTGGCTATGTGTCCATTTAGGTAACGAGACTTTTAATACGATTCTTTAGAATTGTGTTAAAAGTCTTTTTTTATCGCGTAAGTGCGAAAAACTTGCAAAGCGCCTTTTCTCGCTTAACTTACTAGATTGCCAAAAAAGTGGGGAATACTATTTGTCGTAAAGAAAATTTACTTTCTATGGCATAAAGTTTTCTTGAACTCATTATTACAACTTGCTATTATGGGTATTATATATCCTTAGATAAATAAAAAATCAAAGAGGTGTAAAAACATGTGGTTTTCAAAATCCAGTAATGAAGTCTTAAAAGAGTTAGATGTTAATCCTGCAACGGGACTTAGCAGCCAAGAAGCTCAAAAGAGACTGGAGAAGTACGGTGAAAATAAGCTTAAAGCAAAGCCTAAAAAAAGCTTATTAGCACTATTTTTCGCACAGCTAAACGATATGTTGATTTACGTATTATTAGCTGCAGCCATTATAACATTAGTTATTGGCGAATACGTAGATGCAGCGATCATTATCATAGTTGTTTTAATCAATGCATTTGTAGGAGTCATTCAAGAATCAAAGGCTGAAAAAGCCATTGAGGCTTTACAGCAGATGACTACGCCTAAGACCTTGGTAAGACGTGATGGAGAGGTTAAAGAAATCAATTCGGAATACATTGTGCCAGGGGATATTGTAGTGGTCGATGCAGGTAGATTCATACCAGCAGATATTCGATTAATTGAAAGTGTAAACTTGCAAATTGAAGAATCCGCTTTAACAGGAGAGTCTGTTCCAACAGATAAAGATTCAAATTCAATATTTGAAGATCCAAAGACTCCAATTGGCGACAGATCTAATATGCTATTTATGTCTACTCTTTCTACTTATGGTAGAGGGCAAGGTGTTGTAGTTGGAACGGGTATGGAAACTGAAATGGGTAGCATAGCCAAAGCACTAGATGAAGATGTAGATGAAATGACTCCACTTCAAAAAAGACTTGACGAATTAGGTAAAGTTCTTGCATTCTTATGTATTGGAATATGTGTAGTCATATTTATTGTGGCATTGATTCAAGGTAGACCATTATTTGATATGTTCCTTACTGCAATTAGTTTAGCTGTCGCAGCGATACCAGAAGGTTTAGCTGCTATTGTAGCAATTGTATTATCTATTGGCGTAACCAAAATGTCTAAAAACAACGCCATTGTTAGAAAACTTCCAGCCGTTGAAACATTAGGTTCTGTAAATGTAATTTGTTCAGATAAAACGGGTACTTTAACACAAAACAAGATGACGGTAGTAAAGCACTATGTCATGAATCACGTAAAAGATGTAGCTGCAGAAGGAGAAGATTTTAAAGCTTCTAACGACGAAAAAGAACTTATCAAGAGTTTTGTACTATGTTCTGATGCAACTTACGAAAATGGTCAAGGCACTGGGGATCCAACAGAAGTAGCATTAATTGTCCTAGGTAATAGGCACAATATGACAAAAAATGATTTAAATCAAAAATATAAGAGAGTTGGAGAAAAACCTTTTGACTCTGACAGAAAATTAATGTCTACTTTAAATGAAGAAGGAAATGGATACAGGGTCCACACAAAGGGAGCTATCGACAATATCCTCCAGCTTGCTACTCACGCATTAGTTGATGGCCAAGTTGTACCATTAACAGAAGAATTAAAACAACAGTATTTACAAGTAACATTAGAAATGTCCAATGAAGCTCTTAGAGTATTAGGAGCTGCTTATAAAGATGTAGACAGTATAATTGATGTAGATGAAATGGAAAATGAGCTAATAATTATTGGACTGGTTGGTATGATTGACCCTCCAAGGTTAGAAGTAAAAGATTCTATTGCAGAAGCAAAAATGGCTGGTATTAGGTCAATAATGATTACAGGTGATCATAAAAATACAGCTGTAGCTATTGCAAGACAATTAGGTATAGCAGATTCTATAGAGCAAAGTTTAACTGGAGCAGAAATTGATCAAATGAGTGATGAAAAGTTTGCTCAAAAAATTAATAATTACAGAGTATTTGCAAGGGTATCTCCTGAACACAAAGTTAAAATCGTTAAAGCATTCAAATCTCATGGAAACATCGTTTCTATGACTGGTGATGGTGTCAATGACGCACCTTCTTTAAAGAATGCAGATATTGGTGTAGCTATGGGTATAACAGGTACAGATGTATCTAAAGGTGCCAGCGATATGATCTTAACAGATGATAATTTCTCAACGATTGTTCATGCTGTTGAAGAGGGAAGAAATATTTATAACAATATTAGAAAAGCAGTTATCTTCTTATTGTCTTGTAATTTAGGAGAAGTTATTTGTATCTTTCTAGCAATATTGTTAAACTGGCCAATCCCACTAATTGCTACTCAATTGCTTTGGATTAACTTAGTTACGGATTCACTTCCAGCATTAGCATTGGGAATGGACCCTGGTGACAAAGACGTAATGAAAGAAAAACCAAGAGATCCAAAAGAGAGTTTCTTTGCTAACGGGGCTGGTTTTAGGGCAATTTTAGGTGGAACCTTAATTGGTTTATTGACACTTGGTGCTTTCTACTTTGGTCTAGTAGAACACGGTCATACTATTGGAGAAGTAAATATACCTGAAGGTGCTATAACATATGCAAGAACAATGGCCTTCGTGGTATTAGCAGTATCACAATTGTTCTACTCATTAACTATGAGAAATTCTAAGAAATCCATATTCCAAATAGGATTTATGACGAATAAATTGCTTATTGGTGCAATTATTGCGGGAATCTTTTTACAGTTTGTAGTAATTTCTGTGCCATTCCTAGCAGATGCCTTTGGCGTACAAATGCTTACATTATTTGACTGGGTAGTTGTATTGGTCTTCTCATTAATACCTTTCACAGTAAATGAAATCGTTAAGGCATTTATGAGACTTAAAGATAAATAAAAATATAAATATCCGTAGGCTTCACTGTTTACAATGAAAGCCCCCTCCTTTTCTATTGAATCGTGTATAGATTCAGTAAAAGGGGGGCTTTTTTTGATAATACTATATTAGACATAAGATCACTAATAAACTGTAAATTTGTGTTTCGATGTTAAAAATTAATAGATATAATAAATACATAGGTAATTTTTACTGTTAAAATAAGATAGAACCATACTAAAATCTACAAGAAATGGTGATTGTATGAAAAAAGTAATCTCAACACTCCTTATTATTATAGGAATTTTATTAATATCTATGCCTATATTAGTGACTTTATGTTAAAGATATCGAATGATGCCAATAACAAAGAGATAGATAAGATCACATGGGAAGATATTGAAAAAAACCAAGAAAGCGAAGCTGATTTTGATTTGGGCTCTGTTCAAGATGTAAATATTACAAAGACACTGTTAGGCTCAAGGAATCTTGATAAAAATCTTATTATCGGTCAGCTAATTATTCCCGATATTAATTTGAGTTTACCAATACTAAAGGGCATTTCTGAAAGCAATATGTTAGGTGGAGTAGGTACCATGAAGGAAGGACAGAAAATGGGTCTAGGAAATTATACTTTAGCAGGTCATTATGTTGACAGAAAAGATACCCTTTTTGGAGGATTAATGGATATTAAAGAGGGGAGCACGATCTATATGACAGATAAAAAGACGATGTACGAGTACCATCGTCTATAAAATAGAAATTGTGCAAGATACAGCTATAGAAATGTTATCCGATGATCGCTCCGCGGAACGAGATAAACCCATCACATCCCTTATGACCTGCTATTATTCTTCTAAAACCGGTAAAAGATTTTTCGCCATAGGAGAGCTTGTAAATCAGTACCCTTACAGGAACGATGGTTAAACCATAGTCGAACGATAGTTAAACGGTGGTCGAACGATTGTCAGTAACTACCTAACTATATATAAACAATTGTTTAACGATTGTTTAACTACTGCTCAACCATTGTTCAACTATTGTTAACCATGCCTGCGGCGTGCTACATTCCTAATTTTTTTCTCTTGCTATTAATATGAGATTCAATGCCTTTAGCAACTTCTACTGGATCATCCCCTATGGCTACTTTACCACCTGTCAATCCTTCTACGTCTTCTGTAAGAAGTTTTACTAGATTTGGTGCTCCTGTAATAAATGGAGTAGGAGATAGATGTGTATAGCATCCATAAGCTA
>NZ_CALNCS010000107.1 GCF_937875145.1 Alkalibaculum bacchi
TTTTAGTAGTTGGAGTCAATGGAGTAGGAAAGACTACGAGCATTGCTAAATTAGCAAATATCTTTAAAAAAGACGGCAAGAAGGTTTTATTAGCGGCAGGAGATACTTTTAGAGCTGCAGCAGTAGAACAAATTACCATTTGGGCAGAGCGATTAGGTGTAGATTTAATAAAAAATGATAATGGCGCAGACCCTGCAGCAGTAATTTTTGATGCGCTACAAGCAGGAAAAGCTAGGGGCTCTGATGTAGTGATCTGCGATACGGCTGGAAGGCTTCATAATAAAGATAATCTAATGAAGGAATTATCAAAAATTAACCGAGTAATTGAAAATGAAAAAGATTATTTTACTCAATATAATTTCTTAGTATTAGATTCTACTAGTGGAAACAATGCTGTGAATCAAGCGAAGGTATTCCATGAAGCTACGAAACTTGACGGTATTATATTAACGAAATTAGATGGCACATCAAAAGGCGGCATCGTCATCCCAATAAAAGCTCAACTAAACATCCCTATTCGCTATATTGGCGTAGGAGAGCAAATGGATGATCTGCAGGAGTTTGATGCAGGGAGCTTTGTGGAAGCATTGTTTTAAGGTGGTCAGGTGGCCAAATATGCGACCTACTTCGCAGTGAACAATGAATATAGAATAATGGATAATGAACAATTTAAAAGAGTAATAAAAGTCGCATATTTGTACTGTTTAATGTTCAATGTTTATTTTTCATTGTTCATTGAAGGTTTTTCCCGTCCAACCGTTCAACCTTGCATTTCCTTATAAATTAGTGCATTCCGCTTTCAACTAATATTTTTCTTGACAAGTTAAAAGAAAGTATTGTACAATAACACCTGTCAAGTAAAGAGCTTGACAGATGAAGTGTGGTGAGTTTCTTGGAAAAATTTATTGAGATGTCCATATTGTATGACTTTTATGGTGAATTGTTGAGCGAAAAGCAAAGAATAGTTGTGGACTGTTACTATAATGATAACTTTTCCCTAGGGGAAATTGCAGAAAAAGTGAATATCAGCCGTCAAGGAGTGTACGATTCCTTAAAGCGTGCAGAAGAATTGCTTCGAGAATACGATAGTAAATTAAAGCTTATGGAAAAATATAAAGTCAATAAAGAATTGCTAAAGAAGGCTATAGAAAATTTAAAACATTATGACGGGAATAAACCTGATATCCTTGATGAAGTAAAAGAGGATTTAGAACAGTTGCTCAAACAACTTTAATGGAGGATTTTTAAGAGTATGATATTTGATGGTTTAAGTAATAAACTCCAAGATACATTTAAGAAACTCAGAGGAAAAGGAAAGCTTACTGAAAAAGATATAAAGGAAGCTACTAGAGAAATTAAGATTGCCTTACTTGAAGCTGATGTTAATTTTAAAGTCGTAAAAGACTTTATCAAAAAAATTAATGAAAGAGCTGTAGGGGTAGAAGTTTTACAAAGTTTAACTCCAGGCCAGCAAGTCATAAAAATAGTCAATGATGAATTGACTTCTCTTATGGGCAAAGAAAATACAAAATTAGAATTTTCTAAAAAAGGTATTACGCCAATTATGCTTGTAGGATTGCAGGGAGCAGGTAAGACTACTACAGGAGGAAAATTAGCAAATCTATTAAAAGAAAAAGGAAAAAAAGTTTTGCTAGTAGCCTGTGATGTTTATAGACCAGCTGCTATCAAACAACTTCAAGTATTAGGTCAACAAATTGGTGTTGATGTATTTTCTTTAGGAGATAAAGAATCACCTGTTCAAATTGCAAAAAAAGCGATTGAACATGCAGAGCACAATTTATACGATGTAGTCATTGTGGATACAGCAGGTAGACTGCACGTAGATGAACAACTCATGGATGAACTTTACAATATAAAAAATGAAATAGAACCTGTAGAAATCTTATTAAATGTAGATGCTATGACGGGTCAAGATGCAGTAACTGTTGCAGAAAGCTTCAATGAAAAGCTAGACATTACAGGGATTATCATGACGAAGTTAGATGGCGATACACGAGGTGGAGCAGCATTATCTATTACTGCTGTAACAGGTAAACACATAAAATTCGTCGGTATGGGTGAAAAAATCGCTGATTTAGAACCCTTTTATCCAGATCGAATGGCTTCTCGTATACTAGGTATGGGAGATGTGTTGTCATTAATTGAAAAGGCTCAGGCAAACTTTGATGAGCAAAAAGCTTTAGAACTACAAGAGAAAATTCGAAAACAAGAATTTACATTAGTAGATTTTAAAGAGCAAATGCAGCAAATGAAGAGTATGGGATCACTAAGTGATATTCTTCAAATGATGCCTGGTGCTAACACAAAAGCACTACAAGGTTTAGATATGAGTGACAAAGAGCTGGTAAAAACAGAAGCGATTATTGACTCTATGACAGAAGCCGAAAGGTTAAACCCAGATATCATCAATGCCAGCAGAAGAAAAAGGATTGCCCAAGGATCAGGTACTAGAGTACAAGATGTAAATAAACTCTTAAAAGGTTTTGAGCAATCAAGAAAGATGATGAAGCAGTTAAGTAGTATGGGTGGCAAAAAAATGAGTAAATTTAAATTACCATTTATGCGATAGCTCAAAAGCTTCATTGTATTATATAAGCCAATAACTAGCGACTAGCGATTAGTAATTAGTAGCTACTTAAGAGGAATAGATGCAAGCTGGTGACGAATGACTTGTGGCTAGCGACTACTTAAAGGAGGTGAACGATACATGGCAGTAAAAATTAGATTAAAGAGAATGGGTGCACATAAAAAACCATTTTATAGAATCGTCGTTGCAGATTCCAGAGCTCCAAGAGACGGAAGATTCATCGAAGAAATTGGTTATTTTAATCCTTTAACGGAACCAGTCCAATTAAAGATTGATTCTGATAAAGCAAAACAATGGTTAGGAAATGGTGCTCAACCATCTGACACAGTAAGAGATTTATTCAAAAAAAATGGCATCATCTAATGAAAGAGGAAGGTGCATCTTTTGAAGGAACTAATTGAAGTTTTGGCAAAATCTTTAGTAGATAATCCACAATCCGTTGTAGTTAACGAAACGCTGGACCAAGATTTAATTGATTTAGAACTTATTGTAGCTTCTGAAGATATGGGTAAGGTTATAGGCAAGCAAGGGAGAATCGCGAAGGCTATTCGAACAGTCTTAAAAGCTGCAGCTACAAAAGAAAATAAGCGAGCGACTTTAGAAATTGTCAATAAACCATAAGAAACGCGCTTGGCGGGTTTTTCATGGTTATGCGGTAGTTCCCAAATGCTTGCAAGCAACCATCACGTATCCATAAGACTTTCTTTGTCAAATTGGCAAGCCATTTGCCTGAGAAAGTGATGTCTACTATGACTGCAAGCAGTCGCTTGGATTATTACTTCGCAATCATAAAAATAGAGTTAGGCTATGCCTAACTCTATTTTGTAAGTAAAAAAGTGAAAAGCTAAGCAAAATACGGATTGCTTAAGTGTGTCTCTATCAAAAAAGCAGGTGATAATATGAATGAAAAGCTAATCGTAGGAAAAATTGGAGCCCCTCATGGCATAAAAGGCGAAATTAAGGTATTTCCATTGACGGATGATCCTTCAAGATTCGAAGCCCTAAGGAAAGTATATGTAAAATCAAAAGAAGATTATGAAGAATTTGAAATTAGTTCTGTAAAGTATAATGGACCTCATCTTATCCTTAAACTAGAAGAAATTAACGATCGAAATGACGCTGATAGATTAAAGAATAAGTATTTAGAGATTTCTAGAGAAGATGGCATTTCTCTTGAAGAAGATGAGTATTATATTGTAGATTTGATTGGATTAGAGGTCTATGAAGACGGTGTAAAGCTAGGTGTATTAAAAGATGTTATAAGCACTGGTGGAACAGATCTTTATGAAATTCAGACAGAAGAAAAAATGATACTCGTTCCAGCAGTATCACAATACATTCTAAAGATAGATATGGACAATCGTAGAATAGAAGCAAGTATTCCTGAAGGGCTAAAAGAACTATGAAATTTTTCGTGCTGACATTATTTCCTGAGATGTTTGATAGCTTTTTAAACACCAGTATTTTAAAAAAGAGCATTGACAAAGGCCTCATTGAAGTAGAGCTTATCAATATTCGAGATTTCACTGAAGATAAGCACAACAAAACCGATGATTATCCCTTTGGTGGAGGACCTGGCATGGTCATGACCCCACAACCGTTAGCTAGCTCCATTGAATATGCTAAAGAAAGATCAAATAATGGAAAAGTCATCTATTTTTCGCCTCATGGTGCAGTACTGAGGCAGAGCATGGTATCTAACTTGGCAAAAGAACAAGATATAATCCTTTTATGTGGTCATTATGAGGGAATTGACTATCGTATTGTCGAAAAATACATTGATTTACAAATCTCTATTGGAGATTATATTGTAACTGGTGGCGAATTGCCTGCTATGGTTTTTATCGACAGCGTTTCTAGATATGTAGAAGGAGTATTAGGAAATGAAGAAAGTGCTGTAGAAGAATCTTTCACCAAGCCTTTACTAGAACATCCACAGTATACTAGACCTAGAGTATTTGAAGATTTGGAGGTGCCTGAAGTTCTTCTTTCAGGCAATCATGAGAAAATCAAACAATGGAGATTAAGCAAATCTGAAGAAATCACTCAAAATAATAGACCGGATTTATATGAATTGTTTAAAAAGGACCAATAACTCCAGCGTATATTTTGTGAATAATTTAAATAAAAATCCATTGAAAACTATATAGCCTTATGCTATAATTAATCTGTTATCCTGGGCGGTCCGCTATCGAGAATATGATAAGAACGTCTAAGAAAGAAAGGAAGAAAACAAATGAATATCATCGATGTAATTGAAAAAGAACAAATTAAAAACGATATCCCACAATTTAATGTTGGAGATACAGTAAAGGTTCACGCAAAAGTAGTAGAAGGAAAAAGAGAAAGAATTCAAATTTTTGAAGGTGTCGTTTTAAAGAAACAAAACGGTGGCATAAACGAGACTTTTACAGTAAGAAAAATTTCTTATGGTGTTGGTGTAGAGAGAACATTCCCACTACATTCACCAAGAATCGATAAAATCGAAGTAACAAGAAAAGGTAAAGTAAGAAGAGCAAAATTATTCTACTTAAGAGACCGAGTAGGTAAAGCTGCAAAAGTTAAAGAAAGAATATAGGACTGTCTATCAGTCCTTTCTTTGTATTTAAATATGGTTGGACGGAAAAACTTAAAAGTAAAAAGCTGAAAGCGGAACTTTTAAGTTGGAATATTAGTATGTTAGATAGTTCGAAAAAGTAGTTAGTTGGTTTGCAAAGCAATACTTGCCTTCGGGTGAGATAAAAACCCTAGAGCAGTAATCCTAGTCATTTTGAGCGTAGCGAAGAATCTTAGGATCGACCGGGTCATGCTTTTACTTAGAACTTGCAACATAAAACTTAGAACTAAAGTGCCAAAGGCACTTTCATAGGGGTGATTTGCTTGGAAAGCAAAAAAGAGAAGAGTGAAATTAGAGAGTGGTTGGAGTCTGCGGCTATTGCTGTGGTCTTGGCTTTGATCATCAAATTCTTTTTATTTGAGTTTGTATTAGTTGATGGAGCCTCAATGTTTCCAACTCTTCACGACGGTGATCGCTTAATTGTCAATAAATTGGAGTACCGTCTTAATAATCCACAATTTCAAGATATTATTATATTAGAGTACAATACAGAGAGCACACATATAGAATTTGTAAAGAGAATAATTGGTATGCCTGGAGATACTGTAGCAATTAGGGATTCCATCGTCTATATAAATGGCACACCACTAGAAGAAGATTATATTAATACAGAAGCATATCCAGACTATCCAGAAGTAATAGTACCAGAAGGATCTTATTTTGTATTAGGAGATAATAGAAATCATAGTAAGGATAGTCGATATGAGGATGTAGGCTTTGTAGAGGAAGATGAAATCGTAGGAAAAGTTGTGTATAGAGTATATCCCTTTGAGGATTTTGGAAAAATAAAATAGCGGAATGCTGAATGCTGAAAGTGGAACAGTACAAAGATATAACTATTCACTTAGCTTTTATATATAACTGTTCAGTGTTCCAAATTCATTGTTCACTGCGACGTAAGTCGCTCAGCTTCTGGTCTAGTAATTCTTGAACGCAGCGAAGAATCTTAGGACCACAGGGTCATGCTTTTACTTAGAGCTTACAACATAGAACTTAGAACTAAAGCGCCGTAGGCACTTTATTAAAGAGGTGTAGTACAATGGAAATTCAATGGTATCCAGGTCATATGGCCAAAACCAAGAGAAAAATACAAGAAGAGCTAAAGCTCATCGACGTAGTAATAGAACTATTAGATGCGAGAATACCTATTAGCAGCAAGAATCCAGAGGTAGACAGTATTATTCAAAATAAACGTAAAATTATTTTATTAAATAAAAGTGATTTATCAGACCCAGAAGTAAACAAGCTATGGGCAGATTATTATATAGAGAATAAACAGGATTTTATTTTTACTAATTCTATTACAGGCAAAGGGGTAAGAGAATTAATCAGTGCAATGGAAAGCAAAATGGCTCATGTTTTAGAACGAGATGCCAAAAAAGGCAGAATGAACAGACAAATAAAATGTATGATCTTAGGAATTCCTAATGTAGGCAAATCTACTCTCATTAATAAAATGGCTGGTCGATCTTCTGCTAAAACAGGTAATATTCCTGGCGTGACAAGAGCTAATCAATGGATTAGGGTAAGCAACAAAATACTTCTCTTAGATACTCCGGGGATACTGTGGCCAAAATTTGAAGATACAGAAACTGGTTTAAAACTAGCATGGATAGGATCTATAAAAGATACTATATACGATAGGGAAGGCGCCACACTTCGTTTAATCTCTTTTTTAAGAGAATATTATCCTCAAAACTTGATAGAACGCTACAATATTGAAATAGATTCTGATGATGAGGATATCACCGTTTATGAAAAGATTGCTCAGAAACGAGGCTTTATTCAAAAGGGCAATAATATCGATTACGCAAGAACAGCAGAAATGCTTTTAGATGAGTTGAGAAAGACAAAGATAGGAAAAATTAGTTTTGAACGACCTTAAAGCGCCCTCAATGGGCGCTTTCGTTGTAAGTTCTATGTTATTATAGTAGAAAGTGGAATGTGGAAATAGGATATTTTAATAGAGACGATTCAATGGTTTTACTACTAAATTACGTAGAGAGTTCCGGATTCCACTTTCGACTTTCAGTGATTAATCAAAAGGAGCTAATTCATGAACACAAAAGAAATGAGCATATCTCAAATAAAATCGGAAATTACTAAAGTAAACATCGAAGATTATCCAGAGTACATACTTCTTCTCAAAAGAGATGAGAGGGCTGGTGTTCAGCAAATAGCTATATCTTTAGAAAAGAAATACCAGTCTTATATCAAAGAAAGTATCAGAATTGATCAAATGAAGCAATTTGAAGATAAGTTATATGCGCAAGGTTATGAGTACATTGCGGGTATTGATGAAGTTGGCAGGGGACCTTTAGCTGGACCTGTTGTAAGTTGTGCCGTCGTACTTCCCCAAGATTCACATCTATTATACATTAATGATTCTAAAAAATTATCCATTGCTAAAAGAGAAGCTCTTCATGAGCAAATAAAACGAGAAGCTATTTCTATAGGCGTTGGAATCGTCGATAAGGATATGATTGATGAAGTCAATATTTATGAAGCAACAAAACAGAGCATGAAAGACGCCATCGACAATTCTCAGTTGACTCCTCAAATCGTATTAATCGATGCAATGCATATAGATGGACTTCATATACCTCAAAAGTCTATTATTAAAGGTGATGAAAAATGTTATTCCATTGCTGCAGCTAGTATTGTAGCAAAAGTGACCCGAGATAAAATGATGGATACGTATGACGAGATGTATCCAGAGTATCACTTCAAATCCAACAAAGGCTACGGCACCCAAGAACATATAGACGCCATTCACAAATACGGCACCTGCCCAATTCATAGAATGTCTTTTTTGAATAATATACTAAAAAATGTTTAGATGAGATGATATTTGAGTAAGTAATAAATAATTTGAGCGGAAAGTAGAAAGCTGAAAGCGGAAATAGAACCGAAAAATCGACCCATAAGGAATGCATTAATGCTAGAGACTAAAGACTAGCACTAAGTATCTACTTGAGCGCAAAGCGCTCTATGGGGGGGGATTTTATGAGTAAAAAACAAAATGTAGTAAAAGGAAGATTTGGCGAAGAAGCAAGCGTAGAGTTTTTAAAGAGAAAGAGGTATAAAATTTTAGACATCAATTTTCGTTGCAAAATAGGGGAGGTTGATATTGTAGCAAGGGACAAATCTACTATCGTCTTCGTAGAGGTAAAATCCCGCCAAAGCAATCAGTATGGCTACCCTAGTGAGGCTGTGAACTATCATAAGCAACGTAAAATCTCAAAAGTAGCTCTTTATTATCTCCAAAGCAAAAAATTATTTGATTATGACTACAATATTCGCTTTGACGTAATCGAGATTTTAGATTATCTTGAAGATGTGAAGGTGAATCATATAATAAATGCATTTGAATTAACAGTATAAAGAAAGCCACCTAGTCCAGTATGTAGTTAAAGAAAGACCCTGTAAAATTCCAGCTTAAAACTATCATTAAAATTGGAATTAAAATTGGAATTTTTATAAGGTCTTTCTCTTGTGCTATCCATTGGATAGCACAAGAACTGATACTGATTGCTGGTATCTATCTTTCAAGCTGAAGACTAAAGCACCAGAGGCACTTTTATGTTTCTACTGTGCTTTATTTAAATACTACTTTACTCATTTTATCGATTTCTGCACTAACAGCATCATAAAGGCCTGGGTATATACTATCTGGTCCGCCCATAATCATAGATGGGATATAGTATAATGTACCAGAGGATGTACAAGCTCTTTTTACATGTTCTACTACTTCTTCTACAGTCCAATCCGCTTTGTCTAATTGGCCATTATCTAAATCACCCATAAAGCTGATTTTTCCGCCGTATTTTTTTACGAGCTCCGGAACATTATTTGTAGTCATGCAACCTTGCCAGATATCAATACCCATATCAATCATAGAAGGCACTAATGTGGCAGCATAACAATCTGCATGATGGACTACTACTTCAACGCCATTTTCTTTCCAATAACCGTAGATTTTCTTATAAGCAGGGGCTATGAACTCTGAAAACATTTCAGGTGATAAGAATGTGGATTTTTGAGTACCCCAGTCGTCATGGTGGAATAGTGCATCTGGTTTAATACGTTTGATCGTTTCCTTTGCGTAAGCCAGTTCATATTCAGTAATGAAGTCAATTAATTCTTTCATAGCTTCAGGTTCTTCATAGAAGGACATCAATGCATTTTCCATACCCATTAGATAGTGTAATCTTTCAAAAACACCACCGAAATATGTCGCAGTAACAAATTTTTCATTGCGATTAACACTATTGGCGTGTCCAATGGCGGCTGTCCAAGCTTCGTTTGGATAGTCAACGGAAGGCATTTTAATGATTTCTTTCCATTGTGTTACATCTTCTAAGACGGTATAACCATCTCCGTGTACAGGAAATTGACCAGGTTGCCCTTCATACCATTTCTTGGTGACACCCCATACGTCTTTTCCTTCTTCGCCAGGTGCAATAGGAGCTCCCGCTAGAGGAATTTCTACAATAAGTTCCATAAATTCGTATTGATTGACGAAGCGGTCTGGATTTCCACCTTTAATCGTTTCCAATAAATTTTGTCTTGCTGTTAACATATGATCTCCTCCTTAATATATAATTGTATGATATAGAGCTGTAATCTACAGCTGTAGTACGCAGTGATATACTAAATAATGTATTTATAATATCAATACATTAGTGAATATAGTAAATAATTTGTAAAATAAAATTTAAGTATAATTATATTTTAACATCAATTTATTATATTGGTCAAGCATAATTATATATAAATTTTATGATATTTATTAAAAATAAAATAATAATAAAAATATAGGATTTATATAAGTGAGATAAAGGAAATGTACAATGAATTTAGTCAAGTGATATAGATGCTAAAAACCCTTCACTTTAAAATATCAGCGAAAGGCTTTTAAAAAGGAGGGACTATTAAGCGTATTGTAAGATTCGTTTTAAAATTTCTTTTCGTTTTTCATTTACTGCATTAAAATCCATTGCTGGAATATAGAAAGACTCTAATTTATCGTGGGCAAGTTTAGCCTCATTAACATACTCTATTGATTTTGCTATGAGCTCATCAATCATTTTTTTATCGTATTCTATTTCTTTTTTATACTTCTGAAGGATTTTAGAATCTACCAATGCATCCAAGTCAATTACGCAACTAGATTGATCAATAAATTTTACTTTTGTAGTTAAAGCAATATTTAATTCAGGTATAATCAAATCTTCGATAATATTTGGAGCTAGAGGGGTATGGTAGGCTTCTACATCATATCCTAGTAAAGTGGCTTTTTGTCCTAAACTTTCTAGTAGTGTATCCCAGCCTGTTCCCCAATTTCCTTTTATATAAGTGATATCATCAATACCGTCAAAAACAGTCTCTTGATAATCGATAAATCCTTTGGGAGTGATAGAACTACCGAATAAATGTCTTGTAAAACCAATTTTGTTCTTTTTATCTACATGTTCAAAAATATTCTTTTGCATACTGTCATATAACTGGTGAAAACGATAAGTATCCATACCATTTTCATAAATGTCTCTTATATCTTGAATAAATGGTACAATTGCGTTCAAGTACTTGTATGCTCTTCGAAAACATTTGTTTGTTTCTTGATTCATGGCCATAGATTCTGTCTTATGCTTTACTAAATGATATTCATCTAAATAATCTCCTAAATTGACAATTTCATCTACAGCACCTGGATTATTGGGGTCAATCATATGTGGAGCTGTACCATCTACAATGCCAATATCTAGCTCTTTAATCACTAAAGCGTCTAAAGAATCATTAGAAGAAGAACAGTAGTGTTCTTCTATAGTAAAACCTTTTTGAAGCATTTCATTTCCAATTTTTTTCATAAAAGATGATTTTCCAACTCCTGGCCCACCTTTGAGTATAAAAAAACGATTCGCATCTGGTCTTATTATGTAATCAAAATAAGAAAAAAAACCTTGTGTAGTATTTCCACCTGGAAATAATTTTTTGCATTTATTGTTTTTCATAGTAAACCTCCTATTTTCAATAAACATCATCTTACTAATCATAATATTAGTATTTCCCAAAATGTGTGTTTCAACTTATGAAATTATAAGTAGAAAACTTTTATTTAATAAAAAAATTCTACTTTTTAGTGAAAATCTATTTTGACGTAGCTACTCACAAGATGCAAACATGGAAAGTCGGTTAGTTGTTGGCTAAAAAGATCTAAAAATATAGGCTAACACTACATTTCTACAATTATTAGTGACTTAAAAGGTTTTACTTAGAATATAGAACTTACAACTAATGCGCATACTGTTTTGGTAAATTCAAATACTATTTAGTATAATCAAAATAGGAGGTATAAAATTATGGCAGAACATAATAAGAAAAAAGGGAACAAAAAACATAATAAGAAAGATGGTAAATTTCGTTCAAAAAATGTTAAGCATGATCCTCAGGCAGAAAGTGCTCGCGCAGTATTTGGTATGAAAGATGACAACCCACAATTAAAACAGAGATGACAGATTCAATGGATTTTTTCGAAAAAATAGAAGAGCATTTATTAAATGATTCTAAACCGTCTGAGTATCTCAATTCCATTAAAGATAATCCAGAATTTAAAAAGCATCCTTATGATTATCTCAATAAATTAATTCAAACCGAGCAATCACCTAAATACCATCCAGAAGGAAGTGTTTGGAATCATACCATGTTAGTGGTGGATGGAGCAGCTAAAGTAAAAAACAAAAGCAAAAATAAAAGAGCTTTCATGTGGGCAGCCCTCCTTCATGATATAGGAAAGCCAAGTACTACTCGAAAGAGAAAAGGTAAAATTACTTCTTATGATCACGATAAAGTAGGGGCAGAGTTAGCTGAGAAATTTTTATTAGAAGTAGGGCAAGATGAGGAGTTCATCAAAGACGTAACGGCTTTGGTTCGCTACCATATGCAGATACTCTTCGTACTAAACAATTTACCCTTTGCGGCTATTTCGTCTATGAAAGACCATGTAGACATAAATGAAATAGCTCTTTTAGGCTACTGTGATCGAATGGGTAGACTTAATGCGGATTCGTCAAAGGAAGAAAAGAATATTAAGGAGTTTATTAGAAAAGTGACGATGTAAAAGTCGTTGCTTTTTTGCTGAAAGCGGAAAAGGGTGGGATGGTTTTTCAGTCGTACGAAGGTTGTTGATTTCTAATTTGATTTAGTAGCTACAAGTTTAACTGTCTCTTAAAAGGATTATATCTATTTGAAAAGTAAAAACCATATTCGCTATGGGCGAATTTAATTTCAGCTTTCCACCTTCTGCTTTTAGCTTACTATATTCTATTAACAATTAAAATTAGAGCGAATGCCTTCTATTCACAGTAATCTTCTCATGGAATATACTAATACAGTAAAGATCTGTTAGGAGGTATTCTTTATGAGTATAGAATCCGTTATAAAACCGAAAATAATATACGAGGCAAAGGCTCTGCCTTATGAATATGATGAATTAGAACCAATTATAACAAAAAGCATGCTAAAAAAGTTTTATTCTGATTATGAAAAATGTGTAAAATATTTAAATGATTCTCAATATACTCTTGCCCAAACGAAAGAAAATTTACAAAACTACCAATTCTTTGATTATTGGGAAGAGGAGATTACAAAAGGAGAATTTCTCCTTTCCTTATATGAAGTTTACTGGTCAATCATGTCTCCATTAGGTTTAGGGGGATATCCGGGAACAAAAACAATCAAACTAATAAAAAAATCATTAGCACATTTTAACCAGTTCAAGGAGCACTTGATCAATGCAGCAGATACTCTTTCTGGATCAGGTTGGAGTGTACTTATGTATTTGCCACAAGTAGGGCAATTAAAGGTTTTTCAAGTAGAAGAGGGAAAATGTTTAGACAACTCCATTATTCCCATTCTATCGTGTTATGTACAGGATGAGGCTGAGTACCCTAATTTATTATATGGAAGACGAGAATATTTAGAAAACTGGTGGAATCTTATTAATTGGTTTGAAGTAGAGAAAAAGATCATTGAATCAATAAAGAAACCTTAAAAAGTATTTATAATTTCTTAAGTAAAATTGCGGATAAGTAAGATAATATTTTTTGTGATTTGTCATAGAGTATTATATAATAAAGTGAAACTTTATTCCGTAAGGTTTTTGTATACCTTACGGAATAGTAATGAAAGGATTATATAATATAAAGGAGACAGATTATGGAATTTATTGAAATCCTAAAAGCCATTATTTTAGGTGTGATTGAAGGCATAACAGAGTGGCTTCCCATTAGTAGCACAGGTCATATGATACTTGCAGATGAATTTATTCAATTAAATATGTCAGCAGAGTTTAAAGAGATGTTTTTTGTAGTTGTTCAATTAGGAGCTATTCTAGCTGTAGTGTTATTGTATTTTAATAAACTAAATCCCTTCTCTTCAAAGAAAACAGCAAGAGAAAAAAATGAAACGTGGACATTATGGTTTAAAGTTGTAGTAGCTTGTTTACCGGCAGCTGTTATTGGTTTGTTGTTTGATGATCTAATCGATGAATTGTTTTATAATTACCAAACAGTGTCTATTACATTGATCGTTTACGGTATATGGTTTATATTAATCGAAAACAAAAATAAGAAAAACTACTACAAACCTGCAATCAACGATTTTTCACAACTTACATACGCTACAGCTTTTAAAATTGGACTGTTTCAATTGTTATCTTTGATTCCAGGAACCTCTAGATCAGGAGCTACGATCATAGGTGGAATGTTAGTAGGAACATCAAGATTTGTAGCTACAGAATTTACCTTTTTCTTGGCCATTCCAGTGATGTTTGGAGCAAGTCTTTTAAAGCTACGTAAGTTCGGATTGGTATTTACAAGCGCAGAGCTAATCATCTTACTGACGGGAACCTTCATATCTTTTCTAGTTTCCATTATAGCGATTAAATTCTTAATAGGCTATATTAAGAGAAATGACTTTAAAGCTTTTGGGTATTATCGAATTGTATTGGGGATTGTGGTTATATTGTATTTTAGTTTGTTGGCGTAATTGGGTTGGTTCGTTGGGCGGTTGGTCGGTTGGACGGGAAAAACCTCAAAAGCTGAATGCTGATAGCGGAAAGGAAAACCGTCTCCCCTTTAGGCGACGATGGTTTTCCTTACCACCTTACCACCTACCTAGCCTTATTCCCACACCGTGGACAGTAATCAAAGGAAGCGTCAATCATATTTCCACAATGAGGGCAACTATTTCTAGTTTGTCCTCTATTATTATCCTCGTAGTGTAATTCATCTGAGTCTACAAAACCATCTGTTCCATCTTCTAGCCTTTTTCCCTTCTCTTTTGATATAGAAAAGACGCTATGGCAACATCTGCTGACTAAAAAATATTTTACTCCCCAACGAAACAAGGGGATAAAAAAGAAATGAAAGTAATTGTATTGTTTTATAAACTTATACATTCCTAGTCTCCCACAATATTTGCAGGTAATATTGTGTATATCTTTAATTTCTTTTGCCTTTGTATCTACTCCCATAATTCCTATAAAAAACATACTTGACCCTTCTTTACTTAAAATGTATACCTTTATTATACCTTATGTGGAAATTCCTGCAATAAAGAGAAACTCAATTCTAAAATCTATAAACGAATTTCAAGCATCTAGCATCCTACTTTTCAAAAGTGATATAGTGATACTAAGAGTAAGTAAAGGAGGAAGGGTCTTGAATAGTGGGAATACATATATATCGGAAAATTACTTGCAAAACATTCTCAATGAGATGAAAGCCGTTGTGGAACAAGACTTGATTTACATGAATACAGATGGGGTCATTATTGCTTCTACAGACAAGTCCCGAAAAGGTCAAGTTCACCGTGGAGGTAAAAAGGTTGCAAAAACGGGGTCTGACTTAATTATTTATAGTGACAATGAATATGAAGGAGCCAAAAAAGGCATTAATATGCCTGTAAAATTAAATAACATCATCGTTGGCGTCATTGGCATTACTGGAAATAGCGACGAAGTCATGAAATACGTGAAGATTATCAAGCGTTTGACAGAGATTCTCATCAAAGAGGGTTACAATAAAGATGTAGAAGACAACGAAATTGAAAGAGATAAATTGATTATGGATGCTCTTCTTTATTCAGAAAGGCAATTAGATAAGAGACAAATTGTTCGCTATGAAAGCTTATATGGAATTAAAAATAAAATTTCTCGCACTGTCATAGCCTCTACTATAGTTGGACACGAAATCAAGAGATTTCATAATAAAGATAAAGTTCTTAGGATTTTTCGATCTGTCATGAAAAATACCAACTGTATAATTTCTTTATCAGGTAACAATATCGTTACGATTATAGACTATAGCTCTAGAGAACACTGTAATGAAATGATTGGTCGCATTAGCAAAGCTGTAAATAAAAAGCTTAACCTCAATATGAGATACGCTATAGGAGATGTCCAGACGGAGCTGAATGCCCTTCGAAATTCCTATTTAAAAGCCATAAGCGCTTTAAAGTGGTCACTACTTATTTCAAAAGAGAAGATTACCTATTACGAAGATTTTGACCTTGAAATTATCTTAAATAATATTTCGCCTAATACTGTAGGAGAATATGTAGGTAAGGTCCTTAATGGTTTAAAGAGGGAAGAATATACAGAGTACTCAATAATTATACGGCTTTATGAAAAACACAATGGATCCATTAAAAAGATATCAGAAGAACTTTATATTCATAAAAATACGCTTCAATACAAAATTAACAAACTATACGAAATAACGGGTTATGATATGAGGAAACTTAGAGACTTTGCAATTTTGAGCATTGCTTTTCAACTAAAGAAGATGGTTTAAAAGGATATTATTTATGTTACGCGTAACAAAATTTTGAAAAAGATAAATGGTCTATAGGCCATTTATCTTTTTTTTATAAACATATAAAATGAGCTTATAAAATGTATATTAATGAAAAAATACAAACTTAGCGCTAGTTTTATTTTTCTCAAAATTTATTAAACGTTTCCATAGAGATTGTATAAACGCAATGAATGAATAAAGGGGAGGGCAAAGATGGATATTACAGTGTGTATTAAACAAGTGCCAAGTACTTCAGAAGTAGAAATTGATCAAGAGACAGGAAATTTAAAGCGAGATGGTGTAGACGCTAAAATTAATCCTTATGATTTATTTGCCATAGAGGGAGCTGTTCAGATTAAAGAACAGACAGGTGCTACAATAAATGTTGTGACTATGGGACCAAATCAAGCTGCAGATATTTTACATGAGGCCTTCACATTAGGTGCTGATCATGGATATTTAATAACGGACAGAAAATGCGCTGGAGCAGATGTACTGGCTACGGCAAAAGCTTTGTCAGAAGGAATAAAGAAAATTGGAAAGGCAGATTTGATCATCTGTGGAAAACAAACTACAGACGGGGATACAGCTCAAGTAGGTGCTGAAATTGCTGAATTATTAGATATTCCTCATGCCAACAATATATTGGCAATCAAGGAAATAAAAAAAGAATCTTTGGTAGTAGATGTAGACATGCCTACTATGATTCAAACCATTGAAATAAAGTTACCTTGCCTCATTTCAGTAGATAAAGACTTAAATCAACCGAGATTACCTTCTTATAAGGTCAAAAAAGCTACAAAGAATAAAGAGATTACGGCCTATGGCGTTTGCGATTTTGAAGATTCAAATGAAATGCACTACGGCATGAATGGTTCCGCTACCCAAGTCATTCGTATATTCCCACCAACTTCAAACAGTAATACGGAAAGCTGGGAAGGAACTTCCGATGAGCTGGCAACAAAAATTGCAGACAAAATTGTAGAGTTAAAAATATTGTAGGAGGGGTATCATGGCAAAAATAGAGATTGTTCAAAAAAGCGAGATTAGTGCCCAAGAGGGAGCAGCAATTCAAGAGATTTGTCCTTTTGGCGCTATAGAATACATTGATGGAAAATTAGATATTAGCGCAGGATGTAAAATGTGCAAAATTTGTACAAAGGAAAAGCCAGAATATTTTACATATGTAGAAGATGAAGAACGAGAAGAAATCGATAAGTCTCTTTGGAATGGAGTTGTAGTCTATGTAGAGCATACATATGGCAAAATACATCCAGTTACTTTTGAACTCTTGGGGAAAGCACGGGAATTAGCAGAAGAGATTAACCATGAAGTAATATGCTTATTTGCAGGTTACAATATTGCCGATAAAGGAGGAGAATTAATTCAATTTGGTGCGGATAGAGTATATATTTACGATGAAAAAGAGTTAGAAGACTATAGAGTAGAACCTTATGCAGCAGTTTTTGAAGACTTTATTAAGCATCAAAAGCCTTCTGTAGTCCTAGTAGGTGGTACAACAGTAGGTAGAAGTTTAGCTCCTAGAGTAGCAGCTAGGTTTAGAACAGGCCTAACTGCAGACTGTACTAGCTTAAGCATCGATGAAAATACGGACTTAGCTCAGATTAGGCCAGCATTTGGTGGAAATATTATGGCTCATATAAAAACTCGAGATAAAAGACCACAATTTGCGACAGTTCGCTATAAGATCTTCTCTGCTATGGAGAAAGACGAGAGAAGAGCAGGCACTATTGAAATTTGTTCTATTTCTAAAGAGTTATTAAAATCTGGAATTACTGTATTAGAAAGCAAAGAAAAACCAAAAGCAAAATACATAGAAGACGCAGAAGTATTAGTCGTAGCAGGTAAAGGCATTCAAAAAGAAGAAGACCTTGCAATAATTTATGAGCTAGCAGATCAATTAGGGGCTATGGTAGCAAGTACTAGACCATTAATAGAAGCTGGCTGGACCGATCCAAAAGTGCAAATTGGTCTTTCAGGTAGAACAGTAAAACCAAAATTAATTATTACTTGTGGTGTCAGCGGTTCTGTTCAATTTATAGCAGGAATGAAGAATTCAGAGCAAATCATTGCTATAAACACCGATCCTAATGCACCAATCTTCAATATAGCTAATTATTCTGTTGTTGGGGATATTTATGAAGTCATACCAAAATTACTAGAAAAATTGAAATTAGAAAAAAGGGAAAAAATAGAAGTATTTGTATAAGTAAAGAATTTTAAAGCTTAGAGTTTGTTCGGAATAAGAAATAGAGGAGGTAAAAGATGACAACGGCAACTATGCAATATGAGGCGATTGATCAAAATGATGTGAATTATTTACTATCTATAGTTGGAGAAGAAGGATTATTTGTTGGAGAAAACAATATACATGATGACTATAGTGGAGATGAATTAGCTGGAATTGAAAGATATCCAGAGGTGTTAGTGTATCCCAAAAACACACAAGAAATAAGCAAGATACTAAAATATGCTAACGAAAACAGGATTCCAGTTACAAGTAGAGGACAAGGAACAGGCCTAGTAGGTGGTTCTGTAGCCCTTTATGGTGGAATTATGCTCAGTACAGAAAAGATGAATAATATATTAGAGCTGGATGAAGAGAATCTTACAGTAACTGTAGAGCCAGGGGTACTCCTTATGGATCTTACTGCCTTTGTAGAATCTCACGACTTATTTTATCCTCCAGATCCTGGTGAGAAAAGCGCCTCTATAGGTGGAAATGTATCTACTAATGCAGGAGGTATGAGAGCGGTAAAATACGGTGTGACTAGGGACTTTGTAAGGGGTATAGAGTTTGTTATGCCAGACGGCACAGTTATGAACTTTGGTGGTAAAATCGTTAAAAATAGTTCAGGATACAGTTTAAAAGACTTTGTAGTAGGTTCAGAAGGAACCCTTGGGGTAATCAGCAAATTGATTTTAAAATTATTGCCTTTGCCAAAGCATAAATTGAGCTTACTAGTTCCTTTTAAAGACCTTTCTTCCGCTATTAAAACGGTGCCAGAAATAATAAAGTCAAAGAGCATCCCTACAGCGATTGAGTTTATGCAGGGAAAGGTTATTTTAGCATCGGAAGAATTTTTAGGAAAGAAATTCCCGGATAATTCCTCTGATGCATATCTCTTGCTTCAGTTTGACGGCAATTCTAAAGAAGAAATTGAGATGAACTATGAAAAAGTAGCTGATATCTGTTTAGAATGCGGCGCATTAGATGTGCTTATTTCAGATACAGACGAAAGACATGATTCCTTATGGACTGCTAGAGGTGCGTTTTTAGAGGCCATTAAAGCTTCTACTACTCAAATGGATGAATGTGACGTAGTTGTACCTCGAAATAAAGTAGCGGACTTTATTATCTTTACAGATCAATGCCAAAAAGAATGTGATATTCGAATAAGCAGTTTTGGCCATGCTGGAGACGGAAACCTTCATGTATATCTATTAAGAGACGAGATGGACGAGGAAACTTGGAATAAAAAAGCTGCCGCTGTATTCGAAAGAATGTATCAAAAAGCGTTTGAAATGGGTGGAGCTGTATCAGGAGAACACGGTATAGGCTTTGCAAAATTACCATATCTTGAAGAAGAATTTGGCGAAAAGGGAATGGAACTATTTAGACGAATTAAGTTAGCCTTTGACCCAAATGAGATCATGAATCCTGGAAAGCTCGGTTCTAATTACAGAGTGAGTTTATACTAAATAAAAGCGATCAGCCACCGGCTTAGGGTATTTCTTTCGGGTCCTTTATTGTTACTGAAGGTAGCTTGTTTACTGGTAGCTGAAGGTTGGCGGCTGATGGCTATTTTAAAAAGGAGGATTATTATGTGGCAACCAATTGACGATCCACTATCTAATGGCTTTTTATCGACAATTTTAGCATTATTGCCAATTTTATGTGTTTTAGTTTGTTTAGCAATTTTAAAGATAAAAGCTTATAAGGCGACTATTTTATCCATGGCTATTGCCTTTGTACTCAGTGTGACTGTTTGGAATATGCCTGTAAATTTTGCGCGTCAGGCTGTAGTAGAAGGGGTAATTACTGCTATGTGGCCAATTATATGGGTCATTATTGCAGCCATTTTTACCTATAATATTACAGTAAAAACAGGGGCTATGGGAACGATTAACAAGACTCTTTCCAACATATCTCCTGACCAAAGAATCCAAGTATTAATATTAGCTTTTGCTTTTGGTGGCTTTTTAGAGGCATCTGCAGGCTTTGGTACTGCTGTTGCTATACCAGCTAGCTTACTTGCAGGTATGGGATTTAATCCGGTCTTTGCAGCAGTGATTTGCCTTATAGCCAATACTGTACCAGTAGCTTTTGGAGGAATAGGAATTCCAGTTATTACCCTTGCAGAGGTAACCGGACTGTCTTTAGAACAATTATCTGCTTATACGGCGTTTCAATTATTTTTCTTTATAATCGTTTTACCATTTGTCTTAGTTCTCGTCTTGACAAAATCCTTTAAGACATTAAAAGACGTCTTTGGGGTGTGCTTGATCAGTGGGCTTATCTTTGCTGTTCTTCAGACTTTAGTAGCTATTTATGTGGGACCAGAATTAGCAGCTATAGTAGGTTCTTTAGGATCCTTACTAGCCATCATTTTATATGTGCGAGTTTTTCCTGTTAAAAATGTTTGGCGTTTTCCAGATGAACGAGAAATTGCTGCAGGTGTAAGCGAATTAGAAGTCATTACTGGTAAGCAACAACTTAAATCTTGGGCACCATATATTGCGCTCTTCGTCTTAATCATGTCTGTCAATTTAATACCTGCCTTAAAACCATTACATAATATAGCTTCAAAAGTCCAACTTTACTTCGGACCTGGTGGAAAGCCTGTATCTTTACAATGGTTAACTACTCCAGGAACATTGATGTTTTTATCTGCAGTCATAGGAGGACTGATTCAAGGAAAGCAAGGAAGAAAAATTCATGATTTAGTAGAGACTTTTATAGCTTCTATTAAACAACTCATTCCAACCATTGTTGTGGTTTCAAGCATTGTAGCTATGGCAAAACTCATGGGTTACAGTGGAATGGTATCTGTTATTGCCGTCTCTATTGCTACTATTGCGGGAAGCGCATATCCTCTTATTGCACCATTAATTGGAGCTTTGGGAACCTTTGTAACAGGCAGTGATACATCTTCTAATATTTTGTTTGGCGCATTGCAAACCCAAACAGCTCTCCAAATAGGAGCTAATCCTGCTTGGTTAGCAGCAGCCAATACTGTCGGTGCCTCAGCAGGCAAGATGATCTCACCGCAAAGTATTGCTATTGCTGCTTCTGCTACCAGCTTAGTTGGAAAAGAGGGAAAAATTTTAAATACTACATTACCTTACTGTATAGGATATACCCTACTACTTGGCATTGAAATACTGGTAGTAGGTTGGCTGTTCTTCTAAAAAAAGCGTCCATTATCTGGACGCCTATACTTGTTTATTCGTCTTGAGTTTAGTATTTAAACAATCATTTGACCACTATTTATCTATCGTTAATACAAAAAGGAGGAAAGAATATGTCTATTATTAAACTACCATATGGAAAAGATTTTATGGAAGCGAATATCCCTGATAGCAGATTAAATGCTGTCTTAGAATCAAATATGCATTATTATAAACCTAAGAAGAGCCAAGAAGAGCTCGTGGTAGAAGCTCTTGAAAATCCAATAGGCACTCCTAGGCTAAAAGATATTGCAGTGGGCAAGAATAAAATTATTATCATTGCAAGTGATCACACAAGGCCAGTTCCTAGCAAAGTTATTATGCCTTTGATGTTAGAGGAAATCAGACGAGGAAATCCAAATGCAGAGATTACCATTTTAATTTCTACGGGATGCCATAGAGGTACTACTAAAGAAGAGCTCATTTCAAAATTTGGCCCTAAAATTGTAGAAGAAGAAAATATTTACGTTCACGATTGCTTAGATGAAAGTATGCTAGTAAAAATAGGTACCCTTCCATCTGGAGGAGATCTTATCATCAACAAATTAGCAGTTGACGCAGATTTATTGATTTCAGAAGGCTTTATTGAACCTCACTTCTTTGCAGGTTATTCTGGTGGCAGAAAAAGCGTTCTTCCAGGGATTGCTAGCAGGACTACAGTCATGTACAATCACAATGCAGAGTTTATTGCAAGTGATTACGCTAGAGCTGGAGTCATAGAAGGAAATCCTCTACATAAAGATATGCTTTATGCTGCAAGGGCTGCTAGATTAGATTTTATCGTCAATGTAGTTATCAATGCGCAAAAAGAAGTGGTCTATGCAGTAGCAGGAGATGTAGACTTAGCCCATATAGAAGGGCGAAACTTTTTAAATAGCCAGTGCAAAGTACAAAGTGTTCCAGCAGATATTGCCATATCAACAAATGGAGGATACCCTCTAGACCAAAATATTTACCAGGGAGTAAAAGGTATGACCGCAGCTGAAGCCACAGTAAAAGAAGGCGGTGTCATCATCATGCTAGCAAAATCTAACGACGGTCACGGGGGAGAACAATTCTACAAAACTTTTCAAGAAACAGAAGATTTAAGCAAGTTAATGGAAGGAATTTTAGCAACACCTAGGGAAAAAACGATACCCGATCAATGGGAAACCCAAATATTAGTTCGGATTTTACTAAAGAATAAGGTCATCTATATTTCCGATGCACCAGACGAGATGATTCAAGATATGCACATGATTCCAGCTCACTCTATAGAAGAAGCCCTAGAAAAAGCGAATGATATACTCGGGAATAAGGATGGGAAAATCACTGTAGTTTCTGATGGAGTGTCGATGATTGTAGAGTAACGAAAAGCGCCGCGTGGTGCTTTCTTATTATCGCAAAATAATGAATCAAGTGGTTGCTCGCAAACATTTGGCGACTATGGCGTAACCGCGAGAAACTTCGCGGAGCGTGTTTCTTATTGACAGTCGAACCTTTTAGGATTATACTGAATTTAAAGAGGGGAAAAGGCATATAATAAAAAAAGCATTATATTAAATACTTTTATTATAAAATACTCTTTTAAAATGAAATCAAATCTTGAAAGGGAGGATTCATATATGTGTCTAGGTAAAGCTTTTGTAGAAAACAACAACAATGAATTAAATCCTATAATGGAAAATGTTTCTCAAATTGCAATGGAAAATGGTTTATTAGTTTTAACTTCTTTGTTCGGAGAACAATGCTCTGTATCAGGTGAAGTAAAACATATTGATTTTGGCAACTCAAAAATTATCATTAAAGAAGCAAACTAATTACATTAAAATAAGTTAAGAAAAAGACAGAATCTCCTACGAGATTCTGTCTTTTTTTAACTCTGTCTTTTTTTAACTCTGTCTTTTTTTAACTCTGTCTTTTTTTAACAATGAAAATAATAGTCCAAAAGGTTTAGTGAACTCAACATTTTTATTCGTTAATCACTTTAAACAAATCAATAGCTGCCTTTTCAGGGCCGGATTTTTCCTTTCCTTGGATCCCTAGTTGAGTTTTTAATTGGCCTACAAATATACCTGTTTCAAAGGCCTTTGTAAAAAATTTTTCGATGAGAGGATCGCAAAGATCTTGTTTTTGTTGTGGACCAAAGGGATTAGCAAAATAGGAAGTAGTTAATCCTGTTTCGGTAGTCGTTCCCTTAGACATTCTTCTACCGGCTTTAAATACTTCTATGGCCTCTTGTACGGTTTTAAAACGGTCTATACAAGACTCATCTTCTTTTACCTTAGTGTAATTATTTGCATAGAGCAAAATATCTACAGGAAGCCCTTGCATAATATCTTTATAGGTAGCTACAGGATTGATTAATCGAGCATTGATTTTATCTGGATTCATAAAGATAGATCGGTCTAGCTCTTTAAAAGCATAACCTGTATCCAAGTCATCAAGTCGAACAAAAGCACCAATTTCTGTTCCATAGGCTACAATTTTATTTTCTTTGCGGCCAATATGAAATGTACCCATATCATCAAAAATAATCGTCAAGTCACTTATATAATCTTCAGATAAGCTTCTAAAAGCTTCAATGCTCTCACTTTTTCCTGCACCGCTATCGCCGACGATGACAATATTTGAACTCTTGCCATTTTTCATTACAATATTGACCATAGCACCATGAATAGGTAGATTTCCTCTTCTTAGTTGTAAGATATTGTGTAAAGTAAGGCTCATCTTTTTTAAATAGCCAAAATAATCGTATTTCTCATTTAAGGTTACAAATCCAACCATCATTTGATTCACTTCGTCTACGTAAAACACATCTTTAGGTTCTCGGTTAGGGTCGTGACCTCCATAAACGTAAAGTAAATCGGGTTTGCGTCCAGCAATTTCTTGCTCTGTAGCCATCTGAAATAAATTAGAGAGAGAAACTCCTTGAGTTAAAAAATCTCGGTGTATAAAAATATAAGCTAGCAAGTTCCCTATTTTTGCTGGATAACAGAAAAAGTGATCTGTATTAATTCCAGCTCGACGGATAGGATTTGTAAACACTTCTGTAAAAAAACCATCACGAGTATTTCGCTTTGGATAAGTGATAAAGGGCGTTTCCATAACGATGTTTTTAATAAAGGGTATATCTTTTAAAATCACGTATTCTCGAGGGATGGGCCAAATGCTTTGACCAACGATCAGGCCTACATTTGTACCAGCTGGAACTTGGCGGTAAACGCTAGGAGTAGTCATAGACAAATTGTTTGTAATCTTTCGATACATATTGAGAATAAGCTCATCAAATTTTTGTTTTGATTCTATAAAATTGATGTTTTGTAAACCTTCTGTTCCCTTTTCTTCCTGAATAATACAATACCTTTCAATACTTCTCCAGTACTTATAAACAGCTTCAATTAAATGTCTGAATTTTTCTTTATGTTCATATAAAACAGAAAACTCAGGGAAAGACTCAGAAATCTCTTTTGAAGTCATAATAGTAAGAAGCTTCGTGATTTTTGTAATTGCAAAGATTTGTCTCTCAAGATCATTTTTTTGCAAGGTCTCACTTATAAGGCGATATATCCGATTAGGTTGTTCCTTATTCTTTTTTAAGAAGTGCTCTAAAACACCTCTAAAGGCATCGCTATTTAGGACTTGCTCTTCCGTGCGGCAATATTTCATGGAGAAATTTAATAGAATTTTATCATTGCTAATAGACCACTCTTTCTTCATGTAAACCTTCCTTTATATATCTACTTTAATCTATGGCATAAAATGAGTACCTTATATAATATCATATATTTTTTTAATTAGACCCAAATTTTACATCTGTAGACTCTATTATAAATATTATTCTTGTCTACAAAAAGTCAAGATTTTATGAATAAAATAAAATATGTAACAATATAATGTTTAATAGGTAAAGAATATGTAAAAATACTGCAGATAAGAAATCGAGATGTTTAATTAATTTGAGGAGGTAAGAATAGTGAACCTAGAATGCATTAGGTTTTTCTTTATCAGAAAAAAAATGATCTTCATAGGAGTTGCTCTTTTTGTTTTGGCAGCTGTGCTTGCTCTAATATTTTCGTATCGGCAGGTAATCATAGAGGTAGACAATCAAAAAGTACAATATGCATATAATGGAAATAAAACCGTAGCCGAAGTGCTAAAAGCAAATCAAATCACAGTTAAAGAAGAAGACATCGTAAAGCCTGCAAGAAATGAAGTGTTAAAAGACGGATCGGTTATAAATATTGACCGAGCTATACCTGTCCGTATTTTCGTTGAAGGTGAGTACAGAGAAATATACACTACACAAAAGGAAGTTGCAAAAATTTTAGAAGATGCAAATGTTGTCATAGAAGACCATGATATTGTCAAGCCCGCATTATACGCAAGCGTCAATAGAGGCGATAATATACATGTGACGAGAGTAGATGAAAAGTTCGATACCACAGAAATCGTAATTAAATACGAAAAAATCGTAAAAGAAAATAATTCTTTAGAGGAAGGACAATTTAAAATTGTCCAAAAGGGAGTAGATGGATTAAAGACCATTGTGGAAAAGGCCACCTATCACGATGGAGTAGAATTTAACAGGGAAGTAGTAGATGAAAAAACTCTTGATCCCGTTGATGAAATCAAAGAAGTAGGTAAAAGGGCAAAATTAGTGGCAAATAGATCTTCAACAAACACTCCTGTAAAAGGAAGAACCATAACAATTGAAGCCACTGGATATTGTTCTTGTCATAAATGCTGTGGTCCATATGATGGAAGCACTACAGCATCAGGCATCTCTCCAGCAGAAGGAAGAACTGTTGCTGCTTCTAAGAATTATTCTTTTGGAACAAAAGTATACATTCCTTACTTTAGCAATACCTTTGTCGTAGAAGATCGAGGAGGAGCTATTCAAGGAAATCGAATCGATATTTACTTTAGCAGCCATCAAGAAGCTCTCCGGTTTGGAAGAAGAACTTTAGAGGCGACGATAGTTAACTAGGTTGTAGTTTTATGAATGGTTTTGAGATTAAAGAGCTATTACTTAACAATGGTTCAGCTTCTGTTTAACGATTGTTAGAACCTATTGGTCTGAAAAAGAATTTTAAATCAAAAAATATGTTTAACTAAAAAGATATCGGGTATATAAGAAATACAAGGATAGGAAATAAAGCAACTGTGGTTTGTTTTATAAGCAAATTGTATAGGGAAATGATCAATAGGGAATGTATTAACCTCCTAGTGATATAGGAGCCTACTCTATGACAGGTTTTTACCTGATGATATAGATTGGCAACTAAGGATGACGACAATGCTATCTAAAACTTAGCTTGCAAATCGAATCCGATTCAATGGTATTCCCTATATGAAAAGCTTATAAGAAAATCACCCTTAAAAAGCCTAGACCTTGTAAATACTAGCCATAGGAAAGGAAAATTACATGACGAGTGAGTACGAGATATAAGGGATGTATTACGAAATACATGTAATCATCCCTTATATCATTTTTTGTTTATAGTAAAAAACGGGGTAAAACTCGGGAAAGCTCTTGATTTTTTTGAAAAAAAGGAGTACAGTAATTAATGTATTCTTTCTAGACACTATTGGGGCGTCGCCAAGCGGTAAGGCAATGGACTCTGACTCCATCATTCGTAGGTTCGAATCCTACCGCCTCAGCCATAAATTAAATCAAAATGTAGCACCTACTATTAGAGTGGGTGCTTTTTGTATTAAGAAATATATGAACAGAAAGCTTTATAGGTTAGCTGGGAAAAACCTCAAAAGCTGAATGCTGACAGCGGAAAGCGGAACTTTAAAGGCAATGTTGAATTAAAAATTTATAATGAAAAAATAGTTAATCGGGAAAACCAATTGAACAATGAAAAATGAACACTGAACATTGAACAGTACAAATATACGACTACATATTTAGCTTTTATACTGTAAACTGTTCATTGTTCGATATTCATTGTTCACTGCGACGTAAGTCGTATATTTGACCACCTTACCACCTCTTATCTCCTGTTCCACATTTCCTTATATCCGAATACAATAATATGGCACAAAAAACTATTGGAGGTGCTTTTTATGGAATTTAGAATGATTCCTCCTGGACAGCATGTACTACCGCCATTGCCTTATTCTTATGATGCTTTGGAACCGGTATTAGGTCAGGAGACTCTTAGGATTCATCATGATAAACATCATAAATCTTATGTAGATGGTTTAAATAATGCAGAAATTAATTTAGTAGAAGCTAGAGAAAATGGGGATTATAATTTAATTAAATATTGGGAAAACGAGCTAGCCTTTAATGGCTCTGGTCATATCTTGCATAGCATTTACTGGACGATTATGGCTCCTTTAGGAGCAGCAAGACAGGTAGGAGTTCAAACCTTAAATCAAATCAATATGTACTTTGGTAGCTTTCAAAAGTTTAAAGATCAATTTATAAGTGCATCTGATAAAGTAGAAGGGTCAGGATGGGGCGTTTTATCTTGGCAACCAACTTGGAATCGATTAGAGATCTTACAAGCTGGAAAGCATCAAAATCTCACTCAATGGAGTGGTATTCCTATACTAGTTTGTGATGTGTGGGAACACGCTTATTATTTAAATTATCAAAACAAGAGAAGAGATTACATTGAAGCCTGGTGGGATTTAATCGATTGGCAAGAAGTAGAAAGACGTTTACTTTACGCTATGAAGGGTCAAGTGCCGTTAACTCGTGAAAAGGAAAAGGCATATAATCAAAGTGTTCGCTCCTTTCATCCATATCTAGGATGAATATGTGGTTAAACTTTATAGAAGCGCTTCGGCGCTTTTTATTTGCATTAGTGAAGTTTGATGTAATATTTTTATCATTTAATCTTAGAGGTGCAGCGGAAAGCTAAATGTGCAATGGGGAACTCTTAAGTTGGTATGTTGGAAAAGTCACTAAGACTCTGAAAGGAGCATCTTGGAGCGTAGGGTAGGATTTTAATACCTCCACAGCCAGTCTCAGCAATTATTCCTATCATTCAACAATAGTTGGACAACTGTTCAATTATTGTTCCTACAAATTATGGTATACTAATACCAAAAGAAAAAGGAGATATAAAAATGGATAAAATCGTTGAGAGATTTTTAAAGTATGTAAAGATACACACCACCTCTGATTCAGAATCCAATTCACATCCTAGCACATCTTGTCAACTTGATTTAGCGAAGGTGTTAGTGGAGGAATTAAAGGAATTAGGCTTACAAGAGATTTCTTTAGATGAAAATGGATACGTTATGGCAACTTTGCCTTCTAATAGAGGAGAAGAAGTGCCTACTATTGGATTTATTGCTCATATGGACACAAGCCCAGATATGTCTGGAGAAAATGTTAATCCGCAAATCGTTTCTAACTATGATGGCAAAGAGATCTTATTAAATGAAGAAAAGCAAATTATCTTATCTCCAAAGGATTTTCCAGAATTAAAGGAGTATATAGGGCAAACTTTAATTACTACAGATGGGAATACTTTGTTAGGGGCTGATGATAAAGCAGGAATAGCTGAAATCCTTACTGCTATAGAATACCTTATAGATCACCCTGAAATTCCACATGGAGTTATTAAAGTGGGATTTACTCCTGATGAAGAAATCGGAAAGGGAGCGGATTTATTTGATGTAAAGAAATTTGGTGCAGATTTTGCATATACAGTAGATGGCGGGGAAGTAGGAGAGTTGGAATACGAAAATTTCAATGCTGCTGGGGCAAAAATAAAAATTCAAGGGAGAAATGTTCATCCAGGTAGTGCTAAAAATAAGATGATCAACTCTATTGAAATTGGAATGGAAATTAATAGCTTACTACCAGAAAATCAAAAACCTCAGTATACAGAAGATTACGAAGGCTTTTTTCATTTAACGGATTTTAGAGGTAGTGTAGAAGAAACAGAAATGTACTATATTATTAGAGACCACAATAGAGAGTTATTTGAAGAAAAAAAGAAACTCTTATCAAAAATTGTTGGCTTAGTAAATATAAAGTACGGAGATCATCTCATTGAATTAGATATTAGAGATCAATACTACAATATGAAAGAAAAAATCGAACCCGTTATAGAGATTGTAGACTTAGCAAAAGAGGCTATGGAAAAAGTGCATATTGAGCCTAAAATTCAACCAATCCGAGGAGGAACAGATGGAGCTAGATTGTCCTTTGAAGAATTACCGTGTCCAAATATCTTTACAGGTGGACACAATTTTCATGGAAGATTTGAATACATTCCAGTAGAGTCTATGAAAAAGGCAGTGGAGGTTATTGTTAAGATAGCAGAGCTAAATGCTAGTGAACGGTAGCCGAGCAATGGTTGAACAATAGTGAAACGATGGTTAAACAATTGTTCAAGGATTGGAAAGTCTTCAGAGGCTGGCTTCGTGGGTCTTAAGATCCGACCCTGGGCTCTAGGAGGACTCTTTATCGAATATATTCAAAGGACATGAAATCCTTGTATTAACACAAATATTATGTTATCATAGAAACAATTTAATAAAAGCTTCATGATAGAGGCGTGCTTGACAAGAGTATTTAAGTGGAGGCTGTAGAGGGTCGATAAAGCTTAAAGAAAGGGGAGAGCACCGAAGAAATAAGTAGTCTCTACTGCTTATTTCTGGGCACAAGGTGAATAACTTTGTGACTGTCACCGATTGCAGGTGGAGTGCTATCTTGTTTGATTTCGGGATATTCATAACTAGAAAACAGGCATTGGTACTTACCAATGCCTGTTTTTGTCGTTTAATAGCAAAGCGAAACCCTCTATATTGAGAAAGTTCTTATTCAAGTGCAAATAATCAAAGGTAACGGTCACTACTAGTGACCTGAAGGTTTTACATAGAACTTACAACTTAGAACTAAAGCGCCAAAGGCGCTTATTATTATGAGGTTCAAAAGATATTTATAAAAAACAAACAACAGGAGGAAATACATTGACAAAAGTAATTGTAATTGGTGGAGGCTGGGCTGGTTGTGCAGCTGCAGTAGGAGCTAAAAAAGTAGGTGCAGAAGTAACCCTTTTAGAGAGAACAGACATGCTCTTAGGGACAGGACTTGTTGGCGGAATTATGAGAAATAATGGCCGATTTACTGCAACAGAAGAATTAATTGCTATGGGTGGAGGAGATTTATTTACAATATGTGATAAGACCGCCAGACATAAAAGTATTGAATTTCCTGGGCATAAACACGCAAGTTTATATGATATTGCATCAACTCACGGAGAGGTTCTCAATCATTTACTTCATTTAGGTGTTGAAGTCGTCTTTCAAAGAAGAGTAAACAATATTCACATGAAAGAAGACAGAATCCTATCTGTAGAAGATCAAAGGGGTCGCATTTTTGAAGGAGATGTATTTGTAGATACAACAGGTACTGCTGGACCTATGAACAATTGTGTAAAATATGGAAACGGCTGCGCAATGTGTATTTTAAGATGTCCTAGCTTTGGTGGCCGTGTTAGCTTAGCAGGTTTAGCTGGCGTTAAAGAGATGATTGGTAAAAAGGCGAATGGGACAGTGGGTGCTATGAGTGGTTCTTGTAAACTGTATAAAGAATCATTATCTCAAGAGATACAAGATACATTAAATGAAACGGGAGTAGCTGTTATTCCAGTGCCTGAAAATTTAAAAGAAGATCACCTTGGCGTAAAAGCATGTCAACAGTATGCGCTGCCAGCCTTTAAAGACAATATCATTTTACTAGATACTGGCCATGCGAAGCTTATGACACCTTTTTATTCACTAGAAAGACTTCGCCAAATTCCTGGCTTTGAAAATGCTAGATATGAAGATCCGTATGCAGGTGGTGAGGGGAATTCTATGAGATACATGAGTATGGCTCCAAGAAGCAATGCTCTTAAAGTAGACGGGCTAAGCAATTTATTCTGTGCTGGTGAAAAAGCAGGTTTACTTGTTGGGCATACAGAAGCTATTTGCACAGGCGTTTTAGCTGGACACAATAGCGTGCGTCATGCTTTAGGTATGGAATTACTTGAATTACCAAATAAATTAGCGGTAGGTGACGCTATTTCTTATGTAAAAGAAGCTATGACTACAGAAGAAGGCATGGGACAAAAGTTTACATTCTCAGGCTCTGTGTATTTCGAGAGGATGAAAGAGCTACAATTATATTCTACAGATGTACAAGAGATTGAGAATCGAGTCCACTATGCAGGTTTATCAAATGTTTTTGAAAATAAAATAGTCGAAGAGAAGCCTCAATTGCGCTAAAATCTCGTACTTGTAAATCAATTGGGGAGGCCATTATGATACAATTAACAGCTTTACATTATGTATATTATCTTTTTGTTTTAACAATCATTATAACAATGGGCTTTAAAAAAGATACTCTTCTACCTTGTATTATTGGTATATTAGTAATTGGAGCCATGTATACAGGGAGTTTTATAAAGGGCGTTCAAGTAGTTTATAATGCTCTTATTGCCTCGGGAAACGAGTTTTGGGGAATTATTGTGGTCATCTCTTTAGTTATTGCTATGAGTCGAGCTCTTCGAGATATTGGCGCTGATGAAGTGATGATTCGACCAATTAAAAAGATTATGAAAAGTCCAACGATTGCCTTTTTTGCACTAGGTTTCGTTATGCTCTTTTTTTCCTGGTTTATATGGCCATCACCAGCTGTGGCCCTAGTAGGCGCTATTATGTTACCTGCTGCCCTACAAGCAGGCTTATCGCCAATTTGGGCAGCAGTAGCAATGAATATCTTTGGGCATGGTATTGCCCTATCTAGTGATTTTTTTATACAGGGAGCTCCTGCAATAACGGCTAAAGCAGCTGGTATTAGCGACTCCTTAATACTTAGTAAGGACAGTTTTCCACTGTGGTTAACTATGAGCATAGTAACCGTTATTTGTAGTTTTATTATGCTAAAAAAAGACATGAAATCAGGTGCAATGGAATGTGCAATTACCTCCATTGATATATTAGAAGATAAAATAGAAAAAAATTCTGAGGAAACCTGTAAAAAACGCAGTGTTGGTCTAATCTTTGTTTCTATTGCCACTCCACTAATATTTCTTTTAGATGTGTTTTTTATGTACAAATACCAGCTAAAAGGTGGAGATGCAACAGCTTTAGTAGGAGGTACGGCTATTTTAATAATGTGTTTTGTGTCAATGATTTGCCATAAACCTGGTGACTGTTTAGAAAAAGTTACAGATTATATTAAAGAAGGCTTTATTTTTGGCATTAAAGTATTTGCCCCTGTAATCATTATTGGCGCTTTCTTCTTTCTTGGAAATGAAGACATGGCAAAGAAGATTTTAGATCCAAATGCGACGGGTTTATTATCTGATTTAGGTTTATATCTATCTAATGCTGTAGATTTATCTATATTATCTGTTGCAGGTATTCAAATGTTAGTAGGAGCCATTACAGGTCTCGATGGCTCAGGATTTTCTGGTCTTCCTTTAGTAGGATCTTTAGCGAGTGCTTTTGCCACTGGCGGAGGATTTGATTTAGAGGTGCTTGCAGGTCTTGGACAATTAAGCACTATTTGGATTGGTGGAGGAACAATTATCCCTTGGGGAATTATACCAGTAGCTGCTATTTGCAATGTTAGTCCACTCGAACTTGCTAGAAAAAATTTCAGACCTGTTATGATCGGTTTTGCAGCAACATTTATCGTAGCTATGTTTTTGCTTTAAATGATTGGACGGAAAAACCTTACTAACTTTAATTATGATATTGTTTTACTAATTATTTTAAGTGCCTGATGGGCACTTTTTTAATATAGTTGAAAATGTTACTTTTGCCCCAAGCCTCCACGGGAGTTATCCTGGAGCGCTAGCGAAGGATCTTGACGCAAAAGGAATACCTTAATTCTCAAAAAGTGCGGAAGGCACATTTTGAGAGCGTATAAATTTTATAATGGTATAATATAAGTATATGGAAACTTTTTAAATAAAGGAGGCACACTATGTCAGATCGCAGTAAAGGTATTTCATATATGTTGGCATCATCGCTTTTTTTTGCTTTAATGGCAGCTGCAGTTAAATTTGCTGGAGATATTCCTACTATGGAAAAAGTATTTTTTCGAAATATTGTAGGTGTAGTTGTATCGGCTCATGCTATTATTAAATCTGGAGAAGGGTTTAAAGGAAATAATACAAACTACCTAAGCTACCGAGCAATATTAGGATTTTTAGGGGTTGTTTTTTATTTTTATGCTTTAGGAAACTTGCCTTTAGCAGATGCCGTCGTACTCAATCAAATAAACCCTTTCTTCGTCATAATATTTGCAGTATTATTCTTAGGAGAAAAAATTAAAAAACTACAAATCGGGGCAATTGTATTGGCCCTTGTAGGAGTAGTGTTTGTATCTCAACCTCAATTTGACTATACTGTTATTCCAGCTATTGCAGGTTTATTGTCTGCTATTTTTGCAGCCTCTGCTTATACTATGATACGGTATTTAAGTAAGACAGATACTTCTAATGCTATCGTATTTTATTTTACAGGTATTTCAACATTGCTGACGATTCCATTTATGTTTTTTGGTGGTTTTGTCATGCCTACTTTATTTGATTTCATCGTTTTGCTTACAGTAGGTATATTCGCCACTTTTGCACAATATTTTATGACAATTGCCTATTCTTATGCGCCAGCAGGAGATCTCTCTATCTATTCCTATGGAAATACTGTATTTTCGATATTTATCGGCATTTCTATATGGAGTGAAATTCCAAATTATTTAAGCATGATAGGCGTAACTTTGATTTTAATAGGTGCTTATTTAAACTATAGAGCAAAAAAGTAGTTTATTAATTAACAAAAATAGTTTAATATATAGTATGAAAACAAAACAAAGACCTTTGGGAGGGGGAATCATGCAAAAGTTATTAGATGGAATCATCAATTTTAGAAGAAAAGATTATGAAACTCACAAGGAGCTCTTCCGGGACCTAAAGACAAGTCAACATCCCCATACTTTATTTATTACCTGCTGTGATTCTAGGATTCATCCTAATATGATTACAGGAGCTCTACCGGGGGAACTATTTATCGTCCGCAATGTGGCCAATATTGTGCCTTCATATAGTGAAACCTCAGAGTATGTATCGATTATGTCCGCGATTGAATACGCTGTTCTTGCTCTTAATGTTGAAAATATTATTGTCTGTGGACATTCAAATTGCGGTGGTTGCGCAGCAAGCCTGAAGGGCATAGGAGATCATAGCGATTTTGAGCACACGAAAAAATGGTTACAACTTATTGAGCCTGTCCGAAATAAAGTCGTAGATAAAATCCCAGACAATGAACCAGGTGCTAGAAAATGGATGATGGAACAGGGAAATGTTCTAGAACAACTAAAGAATTTGGGGACCTATCCCTATATAGTAAAAAGGGTAAATAGTGGAAGATTGCAATTAAGTGGTTGGCACTATATTATTGAAACAGGAGAAGTGTATATTTATAAGCCTGAAGAAGAAGGATTTGTATTGTCGAATTAAAAATAGCGGAAAGCTGAAAGTGGAACTTTGCTGAGAGCTCCACTTTAAGGCGAGAAAGTGGAGAGGCAAACGACCCTTCCGGTCATTTTATATAGCGACTGTTCGTATCTAAAATGCTTTAACATAGAACTTAGAGCAAAAAAAGAAGAGCGCTGATTGCTCTTCTTTATTTTTTAGACTGAATTTTATCATTTTCAGATGGTGTCTTATAGATCGATTCATTAGAGAATTTGGTGACACTTTTTCTTGCTCGTGAAAGTGAAGTAAGAGTACCAGGTCCGCCGATACAGCCGCCTTCGCAGGCCATACCTTCTATTAGACATCCATTTTTCTTGCCTGCCTTCGCTTGTTTCATGAGTTTTACACAATCATGTAAACCATTGGCGCTTTCAATTTCTATCTTTTTATCTGGATCTAATTCTTTGATCATAGCTTCTACAGCGCTAGCTACGCCTGTAGCTATTGCGTATCCTCTTCCTGTGACAGAGGCATCTTGAATTTCTTCGTCTACTTGGATTTCAGATGGCTCAATGTCTTTTGCAATAAACATACCCATGAGTTCTTCAAAAGAAATAACAAAATCTACATACTCAGCTACGTTTTCTTCAAGTGCTTCTAGTTTTTTAGAAATACAAGGTCCAATAAAAACCACAAGAGCATCTGGATTGTTTCTCTTAACATATTGAGCTGCGTATACCATTGGACTTGAAGAGTCCGAAATATACTGGTATTGATCAGGATAAAACTTTTTCACCATAGAACTCCACGAGCTACAGCAACTTGTCCCCATATAGGGTCTGTGCTCAGGTACTTCTTCAATAAATTCTTTTGCTTCGTTGACAGTTGTAATATCTGCACCTAAGCTTACTTCGACAACTTCAGTGATTCCAAGTTCTTTGATCGCCTCTACTACTTGTGAAGGACTTGTCAATGCACCAAACTGTCCTACAAAGGATGGAGCGATAATACCATAGACTTCTTTTCCACTTTTAATGGATTTGATTAATTGATAAATTTCAGACTTATCAGCTATGGCACCGAATGGGCATTCTTGTATACATCTTCCACAGGATACACATTTGTCGTGAAATATTTTTGCTCTACCTAATTCGTCACTACCAATGGCGTTTACACCACAACCAGCAGCGCAAGGCCTTTCGTATTGAGTTATTGCTGCATAAGGGCAGGCACTAATACATTTGCCACATTTAATACACTTGTCCTGATGGATAAAGGCTGCATTTTTTTCAATACTCACCGCATTTGTAGGGCACACATTAGTACATGGATGTGCAAGACATTTTCTACAATTGTTTGTAACCCATACAGTCTTTGTTGGACATGCTTCACATGCAAAAGGAATCACGTTGACTAGAGGTGGCTCATAAACCCTATAATCTAGATTAATTTTGTCAATACCTTCTTCAATAGGTCCCATATTTGCTGCACTTCTTACATCTAAACCCAAGGCTAAACGGAGTCTTTCTCCAACTACAGCTCTCTCTCTAAAAATACTCTCTCGGTATGTTGCCCTTTCACCAGGCAATAAGGCGTATGTTGAATCTCCTAATTTGGTCAAATCGCCATCTTCATAGGCCAATCGAGCAATTTCTGAGAATACCATCCTTCGAATATTTATTACATCAACGTAACTTTCCTTCATCTAAACCTCCATGTAATACTTTTATTCTTTTCTGGCTGCCTCCAGAATCCTAGCCATTACCATCTGGCTGTGAGCATTGTTAATCACTTCGCCATCGATAAAGACTTTAGGATAAACATCCCCTTCATCCTTACATCTATTGTTGCATTTTACTAGTGATACTTCTAATTCGAAGCCTTCTGCAATCTCCATATCTTTTAAGACGGTTTCCTGCAAATCCTCAACACTTTGTATAATATGATCTGCACCGAACATCGTACATTTAGACCCCACACATATTTCTAATTTCATTATTTTGCCCCCTTAGATTGAATGATATTAGTTATATTATAAACAATATCGAGCAATTAAACTACTAGATTATTATATTATTGACAATTTCTTTTCATCTATTCACTCGTATTATAAATAATATTTTCAATCCTAAGAAAACTTATTATATACAAAACTGATTTGTAATTCAATGTATTATAATGTATTTTTTATACAATGATTAGACGGTTAGTCGTTTAGTTCGTTGGACTGGAAAAAACGAAAAAGCCGAATACTGAAAGCTGAATGCGGAACTTTAAAGGCAGTATAGAATTGAAAATGTAAAATGCAGGATTTTAAAGTGTAAAGTAAAGAAAATTCATTGTTTGAGTTGATTGATTAAGAGGAATATATGGTATACTATACAAAAGAAATTTAAAATATGGGGCAGGAGAATTTATGATGAAAGATTCAATTATACTTGTAGATGAGAAGGCAATGAAAAGGGCATTGACTAGAATCGCTCATGAAATTATTGAGAAAAACAAGGGTGTAAAAAACTTAGTTATTATTGGTATAAAGACAAGGGGAGTACCTCTCGCTCGTCGCATAGCAGAAAACATTGAAAAATTTGAAGGAGAAAAAATTCCTGTAGATGTATTAGATATCACATATTATAGAGATGATTTAGAGAAAAAGACAGAACAGCCTCGTGTAAACAATGCATTGAAAGTAGAAGTAAAAGACAAAACAGTAGTCTTAGTAGATGATGTTATTTATACAGGTAGAACTTGCCGTGCAGCCATGAATGCGGTTATGGAGTATGGTCGCCCACAAAAAGTTCAATTAGCTGTTATGGTTGATAGAGGCCATAGAGAGTTGCCCATTCGACCAGATTTTGTAGGAAAAAACCTGCCAACGTCTAAGGATGAAATTGTACATGTTCTGACAACAGATATAGATGGAAAAGACGAAGTCGTTTTGACGAAACAATAATTTGAAACGATTGTTAAGCAATCGTTGAACAATGGTTAAACGGTTGAAAGGCAATCATTTCAAACCGCTCTCTCCTATAGACGAGCTTCCGCTTTCCACATTCCACTTTCCACCATACAACTGAGACACTGAACTATAAATTCAGTGTCTTTTAGGTAATATAATAATTTTAAAATACATATAGAAACAGGAGAACTTATGATTACTACAATTATTTTTGACTTTGATGGAACTTTATTAGAAACGACAGAATTGGTAAAAAACTCATTTAAACACATATGTCAGGTGTACAATAAGGAATATAATGAAGAATATATCTTATCTACTTTTGGAGAGCCACTAGCTAGTGTTATTAGTAGGGATTATAAGGAATACGATGTAGATGAGGTTTTAAGAACCTATAGAAATTATCAAGAAAAGAGGTTTGATAATGAGGTCAGTCTATATGATTCAGTATATGAGACCTTAAAATACCTATATGAAAAAGAATATAAATTGGGTATTGCTACTTCAAGGCTTAAAGATAGTACTCTTAAAGCACTAGAGCAGTTTGATATTGCGCATTTTTTTAAGTGCATCATTACAGCAGATGATGTAGTTAATCCAAAACCTCACAAGGAACCTCTTGAAAAGGCTATGATCTTATTAGATAGCAAACCAAAAGAGACAATGTATGTAGGAGATGCAAGTATTGATATGATTTGTGCTCAAAATGCTGGTGTACTACCCGCCCTTGTTGGTTGGCAATCAAACTCTATAGAACTAGCAAAAGAGCATGGAATTAAACATTTATTGTCTACTATGAAGGATTTGATTTCTATTGTCCAAACAAAATAATGTATAAAATATTCTTCGACATATTACGAGAAAATGCTTGTAAATTGTTGTTTGATTCTTTATAATGTTCTTTATATGACAAGAGGCAAGAGCCTTCTCATTGTTTTTACTAGAAAGAATTTTTGACCATCTCTTTTTTAAAGAGTTTATAGCCATACGGACAGCTGGGTCAAAAGCCGGAAATGGCAACTTTGTTGCCTTATTGGTTGAGTGTTACGCTCATTTTGATAAGTTGGCTAATAATAGCCAGGTGTATCGCAGCACATTAAACTTGTGGATCAATCAATAAGAGTAGTAAAAGTAATTCTTTGCTATATAAACTCTTAGCCTCTGAGGACAAAATTTATGCTACTAATTCTATGTGGCAATAGAGTTTTGAATTATTTTATTCGATTGAAGACCAAGTTTATGTGAGTAACATATAAACTTGGTTTTTTTATGCGAAAAGCTGAAAGCGGAAATTCGCCTGTGGCGAGAAATATTTTACAATTGTTTAATGATTGTTGAACTACCGTTCACCATCGTTCAACAAAGCGTATGATTGCATATAAGGAAGGAAATAATAAATAGAGTTCTTGCGTATTTAACGCTATAAGCCTAGTCTTATCCTACTAATAGAAAGAAGATTGATAAATGGAAAAAAAACTTAAACTATACGGATTTAATAATCTAACAAAATCATTAAGTTTTAACATATATGATGTCTGTTATGCAAAAAGTGCTGTGGAACAACAAGAGTACATAGCTTATATCGATGAGGAGTACAATTCAGAACGTCTTACGGGCATTTTGACTTCTTTGACGGATATGATTGGGGCTCAAGTACTAAGTATCTCAAAGCAGGATTATGATCCAGAAGGGGCTAGTGTTACAATTCTTATTGCAGAAAAGGCTATAAATAGCCTGAGAATGCGAGGAGATGCCGTAGTAGCTCATTTAGACAAAAGCCATGTAACCGTTCATACTTATCCAGAGTATCATCCGGATACCTTTATCGCTACATTTAGAGTCGATATAGATGTAGCCACTTGTGGAGAAATTACTCCATTGAGTACCTTAGATTTTCTGATTGATAGCTTTGATTCAGATATCATTACAATGGATTATCGAGTAAGAGGGTTTACAAGAGATGTAAATGGGGAAAAATTATTTATGGATCATGAGATCAATTCCATTCAGGATTATATTGCAAACTCAACACTTGAAAAGTATGAAAAAGTAGATATCAATGTAAAAGAAGCAAATTTATTCCATACAAAAATGCTTTTAAAAGAATTAGAACTAAAAAACTACCTCTTCAACAAAAAGGAAGAGGAATTATCTATAGATAAACGAAATGAAATCAAAGATAGCTTACGCAAAGAAATGCTCGACATATACTATGGTCAAAATATAAAATAAAGGCAGGTGACAGTAGTGTTTATTGAAAGACAAAGAAAAGCCCCTATCTACGAAGCTTTAAAAAGATTCAAATCAGAAAGAGTAGTTCCATTTGATGTACCAGGTCATAAACAGGGCAGAGGCAATCCAGAGCTGACGAATTTTTTAGGCAAACAGTGTATGGAATTAGACGTAAATTCTATGAAACCTTTGGACAATCTATGTCATCCTATATCTGTAATAAAAGAAGCAGAAGAGTTGGCGGCAGAAGCTTTTGGTGCAGCTCATGCATTTTTTATGGTCAATGGGACTACATCAGCTGTTCAAAGTATGATTTTGAGTGTGTGTAAAAGGGGAGAAAAGATCATCCTGCCTCGAAATGTGCATCGTAGCGTAATCAATGCACTTATTATCTGTGGCGCAATACCTGTTTATGTCAATCCACAGACAGATGAACGGTTAGGGATTTCTCTTGGCATGAGACTTGAAGATGTCAAAAAAGCAATTTTAGAAAATCCAGATGCCAAAGCCGTTTTTGTCAATAATCCAACCTACTATGGTATCTGCTCAAATATTAAGGAAATCTCAAAGTTAGCGCACCAATATAATATGTATGTTTTAGCAGATGAGGCTCATGGAACTCATTTTTATTTTGGCAAAAATATGCCTACAAATGCTATGGCTGCTGGAGCAGATATGGCGAGTATCAGCATGCACAAGTCAGGTGGCTCATTAACCCAAAGTTCTTTTCTGGTTATTGGACCAAATATGAGTGAAGGATATATAAGACAGATTATCAATTTAACTCAAACAACGAGTGGCTCTTACTTGCTTATGTCTAGTTTAGACTTGTCTCGAAAAAACTTGTATCTAAATGGTGAGGATATCTTCCAAAAAGTATGCTCCTTAACAGATTACGCGCGGAAAGAAATCAATGAAATAGGGGACTATTACGCTTATTCTAAAGAAATCGTCAATGGAGATTCTGTATTTGATTTTGATCATACTAAGCTTAGCATTAACACTTTTGACACAGGATTAGCAGGTTTAGAAGTATACGATATTTTAAGAGATGAGTATGGCATTCAAATAGAATTTGGGGATCTTGGAAATATATTAGCTTATATTTCGGTGGGGGATAGACAACGAGATATAGAGCGTTTGATTAGCGCATTAGCTGAAATAAGACGCCTTTATAAAAGAGATAAATCCGGAATGTTAAAAATGGAGTATATCAGCCCACAAGTAGCAACCACTCCTAACGAAGCATTTTATGCAGATACCAAGTCCTTGCCTATTGGAGAAACAGCAGGTTATATTTGTGCAGAGTGCGTTATGTGTTATCCACCAGGTATTCCAATACTCGCTCCTGGAGAGCGAATAACAAGAGAAATTTTAGATTATATAAAGTACATTAAGGAAAAGGGCGGTTCTTTAACAGGTCCTGAAGACTTAGAATTAGAATATTTAAATGTTTTAAGCTAGCTAGAAACAGAAAGGAGGGGTATTATGAATCTAGTATTTACAGAAAAGCACACAGAAAATGTTGGTTTATCTATAGGAGTAACACGTCAGCTTTATTCTGGACAAAGTGAATTTCAACTAATAGAAGTCTTTGAATCAGAAGATTTTGGGCGTTTTTTAGCCTTAGATGGATTTATGATGTTAACGGAAAAGGATGAATTTATTTATCATGAAATGATCGTCCATGTGCCTATGGCCGTTCATCCCAATCCTCGAAATATCCTCATTATCGGAGGAGGAGATGGAGGAGCAGTAAGAGAGCTATGTCGCTATAAAAGCGTAGAGCGCATCGATTTAGTTGAAATTGATGAGCAGGTAGTGCAGGTGTGCAAAGAGCATTTGCCAACAGTAGCTTCTGATTTAGATGACTCTAGAGTCAAAATTCACTATGAAGACGGTTTACGCTATATTAGACGTTTTACGGATTACTATGATCTTATCATTGTAGATTCTACAGATCCTTTTGGTCCAGGAGAAGGGCTGTTTACAAAAGAATTTTATGGCAATTGCAATAAGGCCCTAAAAGAGGATGGCATTTTATCTAATCAGCATGAGAGTCCCTTTTATCCATTAGATGCCTCTGCCGTTCGTCAAATACACAAGAGGATGATTACTAGTTTTCCATTGTGCAGAGTGTATCAGGCTCATATTCCTACTTATCCTTCTGGTCATTGGTTGTTTGGATTTTCCTCTAAGAAATACCATCCTGTGAAGGATTTAGATTGTCAAAAGTGGGAAGAACTAGGTCTTAAAACCCGGTATTACAATACAAAATTGCATAAAGCATCCTTCGCATTGCCTACTTATGTAGAAGAACTAATTAGGGAAGTGGAGTAAACTATGGAGAAGTTTCTTGGATGTGAGACAAACTATGAACAAGCAGATATCGTAATTTTTGGAGCTCCCTTCGACTCTACTACAAGCTTTCGGCCAGGAACTCGTTTTGCTAGTAGAACCATGCGAGCAGAATCCTTTGGCTTAGAGACTTATAGCCCTTATTTAGATGCAGACATGGAAGACCAAAAGGTTTGTGATGATGGAGATTTAGAATTGTGCTTTGGTGATCCAAAGTCAGCATTAGACGCTATCGAAGAAAAAACAGCACAAATCTTAAAGGATCATAAATTGCCGGTTATGATCGGTGGAGAGCATTTAGTCACTTTAGGTGCACTTAGAGCTGCTCATAGTAAACACTCGGATTTGCATATTATCCATTTTGATGCCCATACAGACTTGCGAAATGATTATTTAGGAGCTACGCTCTCTCATGCTACGGTTTTGAGACGAGCTTGGGATTTGGTTGGAGATGGGCGGATTTTTCAGTTTGGTATTCGCTCAGGGGAAAGAGTTGAGTTTGAATGGGCAAAAGACCATGTACACTTACAAAAGTTTGATTTTATGGGACTAGAGGATGTCATTATGTCTTTACAGGGCAAGCCCATCTATTTTACTTTAGATTTAGATGTATTAGACCCATCTGTTTTTCCAGGTACAGGTACTCCTGAACCTGGGGGAGTGAATTTTTTACAATTGTTAGAGGCAGTGAGAAAAGTATGTAAACTAGATATTGTAGCCTGTGATATCAACGAGCTGTGTCCTGTTTACGATCAAAGTGGAGTTTCTACTGCCGTAGCTTTAAAAATTATGAGAGAATTGTTGTTAGAATTGAGTATTAAAAACAAATGATATTGGAGGTAGAAAAATGGGAAAAGCATTAATAATAGGTTGTGGTGGCGTAGCAAGTGTTGCAATTCACAAATGTTGCCAAAATTCAGAAGTATTTGAAGAAATTTGCATTGCCAGTCGTACGGTTTCAAAATGCGATGAACTGAAGGAGAAACTACAAGGTGGAAAGACAAAAATATCTACTGCAAAAGTAGATGCAGATAATGTAGACGAGTTGATCGCATTAATCAATGATTTTAAACCTGATGTAGTTTTAAATCTAGCACTACCATATCAAGATTTGACCATAATGGATGCTTGCTTAGCGACAAAGACAAATTACGTAGATACAGCAAATTATGAGCCTCTTGATACCGCTAAATTCGAATACAAATGGCAATGGGCATATCAAGATAAATTTAAAGAAGCAGGCATTACAGCTCTTTTAGGAAGTGGTTTTGACCCAGGAGTAACAGGAGTCTTCTCTGCATACGCTATGAAACATTATTTTGATGAAATACATGAGATCGATATTTTAGATTGTAATGGTGGAGATCACGGTTATCCATTTGCGACAAATTTTAACCCTGAAATCAATATACGTGAAGTAACCGCAAATGGAAGCTATTGGGAAAATGGGGAATGGATTGAAACAGAGCCGATGGAAATTAAAAGGGTTTATGATTTTCCAGAAGTGGGCACAAAAGACATGTATCTTCTTCACCACGAAGAACTAGAAAGTCTAGCCTTAAATATTAAGGGAATCAAACGAATCCGATTCTTTATGACTTTTGGACAAAGCTATCTTACTCACTTAAAATGCTTAGAAAACGTAGGGATGACTTCTATTGAACCAATTGAATTTGAAGGAAAGCAAATTGTGCCTTTACAGTTTTTAAAAGCTGTTCTTCCAGACCCTGCATCTTTAGGACCTCGTACAGTAGGTAAGACGAATATCGGTTGCATCTTTAAAGGAATAAAGGATGGAGAGCCAAAAACTTATTATGTATACAATGTCTGCGATCATCAAGAATCGTATAGAGAAGTTGGAAGCCAAGCCATCAGCTATACTACAGGCGTACCAGCTATGATCGGAGCTATGATGCTCATGACTGGAACATGGAAAGGCGAAGGGGTATTCAATATCGAACAATTTGATCCAGATCCATTTATGGAAGCCTTAAATAAATGGGGACTTCCTTGGAAGGAAGACTTTAATCCAGAGTTGGTGGACTAATGAAAGATCGTTTTTATGATCTACCTACACCTTGTTATGTAGTAGATGAAAAAAAAGTGATTTCTAATCTAGAGGTACTAAAAGATGTTATGGATCGCAGCGGATGCAAGATTTTACTAGCACAAAAGGCTTTTTCTATGTTTAGCATGTACCCTTTGATTTCAAGATATCTATGTGGTACAGCAGCTAGTGGGCTTTATGAAGCCAAACTAGGCCATGAACATTTTAGTGGGGAAAATCACGTATTTTCCCCTGCTTATAAAGAAGAAGAATTTATTGAAATCGTAGAAATTTGCGATCATATTATTTTCAATTCCTTTTCTCAGTGGCGAAAATTTGGTCCTCGTGCTTTAAAAAAAGAGCGCTCTTGCGGACTTCGGATTAATCCTGAATGGTCTACTCAAGAAGGACATGAAATTTACGATCCCTGTGCTACCGGTTCTCGTTTAGGTACAACTATTGAACATTTTTATCCTGACCAACTAGGAGATTTAGAAGGACTTCACATGCATACATTATGTGAACAAAATTCGGATGATTTAGTAACCACTCTTCGAGTAGCAGAAGAAAAGTTCGGTTCTTATATGAAGCAGATGAAGTGGATTAATTTAGGTGGCGGTCACCATATTACGAGAAAAGATTACGATATAGAAACTTTAGTTTCTGAGATTATTCGAGTTAGAGAAAAATATGATGTAGTGGTGTATTTAGAGCCTGGGGAAGCAGTCGTTCTAAACACAGGATATTTAGTGACTACTGTTCTAGAGACCATGCACAATAAAATAGACATTGCTATATTAGACACTTCAGCAGCTTGCCACATGCCAGATGTACTAGAAATGCCCTACCGACCAGAAATTATTGGCGCTAAACTGCCAAATGAAAAAAAGTATACCTATAGGCTCGGAGGTCCAACCTGTTTAGCAGGAGATATTATCGGCGATTATTCTTTTGATGAACCCCTTAAAGAAGGAGATAAACTAATATTTTGTGATATGGCTCATTACAGTATGGTTAAAAACAACACCTTTAATGGTATGCCACTACCTGCCATAGCGATTCATGGAATAGATGGAGAAAACAAAATCGTACGCCAATTTGGTTATGAGGATTTTAAGGGAAGACTTTCGTAAAAGCTGAAAGCTGAAAGCTGAATGCAGAAAGCGGAAAAAAACTAGGGAACGACGCCCTCGTCGTTTCCCCTAATAGCCACCACTAGTGGCCTAAAGATTTTACATAGAACTTACAACTGCAAAAGCATCTAATACGCTTTTTTATATATTAAGACAGTTCTACTTTTGACTCTAACTCCTACCCAGTCATCTTGAGCGTAAGCGAAAGATCTTGACCCAAAAGGAATACCCTAATGCTAGAGACTAATAGGCTAGTGTCTAGCGACTAAAGCATTTAATGACAGCCGTGCTCGTGTGCAGCACAGGCTACTCCAGAGTCTATTAGTGTCCCATTGATATAAGCTAATGCTACTTCTCTTACATCACCAGAACATCCCCGTATTACTTTTATTCCAGAGCGATTTAAGACGTTTACAGCACCTTCACCCATATTGCCTGCAAGCATCATGGTAACGTTCATTTGAGCTAATTGCTGTGCAATATTTGACTTACATCCACAACCTTCAGGTGATGTAATCGTTTCTTCAGATATAATCTCTTTGCCTTCTATTGTGAAGACTGTAAAGTACTCACAATGCCCAAAATGATCATCAATTCGATTTTGACGAGATGGTAAAGCAATTTTCATAGTAAACCCTCCTAAATAGTAATAAATTAATTAGATAATAGATACCACTTTTTCAATATATTTGCTATACTATAATTATAGTAGTGTTATTGACATATGTCAATAAATTTAATAATTCATTTTATAAAAAACTTATTTAAAATAGGAAATAACACATAATCGTTTTAAATAAATTAGGAGGTAATTATGCCAAGACCAAAAAAATGTAGAAGAGTTTGTTGCCTTCCGGATAATAGCAAATTTGGACCACTTGACGTAGAAAATGATGAGAATAATCACCTTATTATGGCCGTAGATGAATATGAGACCATAAGGTTAATCGACTTTGAGGGATTGAATCAAGAAGAGTGTTCTCTTAGGATGAATGTAGCTCGCACTACAGTACAGGCTATCTATAATAATGCTAGAAAAAAGCTTGCTGAATTTTTAGTAAATGGCAAAGTCCTTCATATTGCTGGTGGGGAATATCAATTATGTAATGAGACCATCAAGCCATGTGGCAAATCCTGTTGCAGTGAAGCGAAATGCAAACAAAATATTTTATGAGTAATCTTTTTAAAATATCATTACCTAGGAATATATAAATATGTAAAATTTATTAGGGATAAAGTATGATAAAGGATATAAAACAGGCTACTAATATAGTAAAGGACGAAAACCAGTTAAGCATAGTAATGGATATGAAAACAGGAAACTTTGACTTTTTATAGACAAGGTATATTATATTATGCTATACTACTTTGTAATCGAGTTAAGAAAACTCTAAGATTATCTACATAAAATATAATTTTGTACTTTATAATCCTATTAATAATTAAATAATGGGTGTTATGTTATACTAAACTGATGCTTAAGAGAAGTGTCTAGTGATCAGGAGATCATAAAAAATGGTAACGTTTTTTATGATCTCTTTTTTTGTGGTTTCATATGACAAAGGTTTTTTAGAAATAGAGGTTGGAGGTCGTCACAAATGCAAACTTATAAATTTCCTTTTTCTGCAATTGTTAGTCAAGATAAAATGAAGAAGGCTTTGCTATTAAATGTGATAAACCCACGGATAGGTGGATTGTTAATAAATGGAGAAAAAGGAACAGCAAAATCAACAATGGTTCGCGCACTAGCAGATTTAATCGATCAAAAGTTTTTTGAGTTGCCATTGTCCATTTCGGAAGATATGCTGGTTGGTACAATCAATATTGAAAAGACGATAAAGAATGGAAAAATTTCCTTTCAACAAGGGTTACTTGGAAAAGCCAATCATGGAATTCTTTATGTGGATGAAGTGAATCTACTTCCCGATCATATTGTGGATGTGATTTTATCTGTTGCTTCCGATCATGTGAATCGCATTGAACGTGAAGGAATGTCACTTGTAGAAGAAAGCGATTTTATACTAATTGGGACTATGAATAGTGAGGAAGGGTTTTTACGCCCTCAGTTTATGGATCAATTTGGGCTATATGTTTATGTTGAATCTGAAAAAAACCCGAATAATCGAGTTGAAATTTTAAAGCGAAGGCAGTTATATGATTGCAACCCAAGTGCCCTTTATGAAGAGTTTAAAAATAAAGATTTACAGATGAAACAATTCATAAAACAAGCACGCGAAACCTTTAAAAGAGTAACCGTCACGGAGGCAGATTTAAAAAAAATTATAGAGCTTTGCATCCAAGCAAATGTAGATGGTCATCGTGCAGATATAGTTATGCGAGAAACAGCTATGGCAATAGCAGCTATGAATCTTAGAACAACTGTAATCGCGGAAGATATAGAAGAAGCTGCATATTTTGTACTAATGCACAGAAAAAAAACGGAAGATGAAAAATCCCATCAAGAACAGAAGCAAGAGCAACAAGAAGAACATCAACAAAAAGATCAGCAGAATGACCAGCAAAAGGAAGAACAGGAGACGAATGATCAAAACTTAGAAAATGAAAACATAGATCCTTCTGAGGTTTCACAACAAGAAGATCAAAATGAAGGGACAGAACAGGACAAAGACAAAACAGATAATGTAGATGAGCCTTCACAAAAGCAGGGTAAAAGCAAAACTAATGTTCAAAACTTTGAAACTGGAGATTCATATAAGGTGCGAAAATTTGGTTTCAAATCTGATAGAAAAGCTAGATCTGGTCAAGGAAAGAGGACTACAATACGTTCAGCTGTTAAATCAGGGCGGTACTTGTATAGCACAATGCAGTGGAAAAATAATGACCTAGCATTTGATGCAACGATACGTGCTGCAGCACCTTTTCAAAAAGTCCGTAATAAAAAAGATTTAGCTATTGCAGTACACAGCAGCGATATCCGTGAGAAGGTTCGTCAGAAAAAAATATCTAATTTGCTTGTATTTGTAGTAGATGGAAGCGGTTCCATGGGTGCAAACCAAAGAATGGTGGAGACAAAAGGTGCAATTCTTTCTTTATTGCAGGATGCGTACATAAAAAGAGATCAAGTTGCCCTTGTAGTCTTTCGGGGAGATTCGGCAGATGTCGTACTTCCACCTACAAAAAGCGTAGTGAGAGGTTATAAACTACTTGAAACGATAGCAACGGGAGGGAAGACACCCCTTAATGCAGGAATAGTAAAAGGTTTACAAGTCATAAAAAACGAACAAATCAAAAATCAAAATGTAATGCCTATGCTTATTATTATTACAGACGGTAAAGGAAATGTGCCACTTAATGCTGGACAGAATCCGAGGAAAGAATTAATGTCCATGTCCGAAAAAATCAGAGAGAACAAAGACCTTGAATTTATGGTGATCGATATTGAAGCGAGAAATCTTTTGAATTTTGGAATTGCAAAAAAACTTGCGGATAGTTTAGGAGCTTCCTATTTTAAACTAGATGACTTAAAAAGTGATTCAATACTTAAATTAATAGATTATGTGAGGTAGGAAAATAATGGAAAAAACTATAAAAAAGACTTATGCATTCCCATTTACAGCAATCGTAGGTCAAGAGGAAATGAAAATGGGCCTGATATTAAATGTAATCGATCCTAAGATAGGCGGTATCCTTGTATATGGAGAAAAAGGAACAGCAAAATCAACGGCAGTACGTTCAATTGCAGAGCTCTTACCAGAAATAGAAGTAGTAAAGGGATGTCCATTTCATTGTAATCCAAATGATCCAAAAACAATGTGTGATGATTGTTTGAAAAAATATAATCATGGAGACAAATTGGAAAGTGAAAAAATGAAGATGAAAGTAGTCGATTTGCCAGTTTCTGCAACGGAAGACCGAGTTGTAGGATCTCTAGACATTGAGGAAGCGATTAAAAGCGGAAAGAAAAAATTTGAACCAGGCGTTCTTGCGCAAGCCAACAGGGGAATTCTCTATGTAGATGAGATTAATCTGCTAGATGACCATATTGTTGACTTGCTGTTGGATTCAGCGGCAATGGGGGTCAATACGGTTGAGAGGGAAGGTGTTTCATTTTCCCATCCCGCCAATTTTGTTTTAGTTGGTACGATGAACCCAGAAGAAGGAGATTTAAGACCACAGTTATTAGATCGTTTTGGATTTAGTATTGAGATTAACGGAATTCGTGATCCTGAAAAGCGAGTTGAGATCGTAAAATCTCGCAGTGAATTTGACGCGTCACCAGCAGAATATATTGAAAAATGCAAGGATGCTGAAGAAAGTCTCAGGAAAAAAATTGTTGATGCTATGGATAAATTACTAAATGTTTCTATTTCAGATGCCATTTTACTTATCAACGCTCAGATTGCTATTGCTTTAGAAAGTGACGGACATCGTGGGGATATAACAATGATGAAAGCATCAAAAGCGATGGCGGCCTTTGATGGAAGGGATTATGTGACGGAGGAAGACGTGAAAAGTGTGGTTAAGATGGTGTTTTTGCATCGTTTAAAATCCATGCCCTTTGAAAAAACAAAGTATTTTGATATGGATAAGATCAACCAAATTATTGGTGGAGAAAATTGATTTTATATAGCGGAAGGAGATACTCATGAGCCGGATTTTTTTTGCAACTTGGCATGGAAGTTATCAGATGATAAAGAGAGCTTCCAGTTTTATAGATTCGAGAATTGATTTGTCCATTTTTTCAGGAAAGGAGTTAGAAGATGGATGGACAAGTTTAGAGGAATGTCTTGATAAAATTGAAGAAGCTGATTTAGTAGTATATTATGTTACCCAAAGTTTCAGTATGTGGGGAGATATATTAGAAAAAGCAAAAAGCTGTAACAAAAAAATCTTATATGTGGGCACCGATGCTACAGAATATATTAAGGATTATGAGGACATTGAAAAAACAGCAAAATGTAATTTATATACTACATATGGCGGAATCGAGAATTATGGACAGATGGTCAACTATTTAGCTAGCCTTTTAGATGATGAAATCTCATTTAAAGAGCCCTGTGAAATGCCCTGGGAGGGAATTTATCATCCGGATTTTTCTCAAATGATAACGTCATCAGAGGCTTATTTTGAGAAGTGTCCACCTTCGCCAAAAGGCATCATAGGACTCTTGTTTTCTCGATCTAATTGGGTAAATGATGATTTAGCCATCGAAAATACATTAATACGTATGATTGAAGAAAATGGATATTCCGTATTGCCTGTATTTACGGCTATAAAAGAAGATCTAGACCTTGGCTGCAAAGGGGCAGCCTCAGCAGTAAATGAATTTTTCTTTGATAAACAGGGAATGCCCTATATACATGTAATGATTAAAATGCAGGGTTCTTTTTTAATGGACCGTTCTATTGTGGATGAAAATAATATACCAGAATCTGTAAACCTGTTAAAACGCCTTAACTGCCCTGTCGTTCATCCAGTAACTACTTCTACGATGTCTAAGGATGAATGGCTAAATGATCCTTTTGGTACTTTAAGTGATATGGGATGGTCCATAGCTCTTCCAGAAATGGAAGGTGTTATTGAACCAATTTTAATTGGTGCCACCCATAAAACATCGGATTTAGATAATATGGAAGCCATTGAAGAACGATGTAAGAAGCTGATAAGCCGTGTAATACAATGGGCAAATCTTGCTCAAAAAGAAAATAAAGACAAAAAAGTTGTATTTGTTTTAAATAGCTTCCCTTGTGCTTCTGTAGAAGCAGGTGTAGGCGGAGGTGCAAATTTAGACACCTTTGAAAGTATTGTCCATATCCTAAAAAATATGAAAGAGGCAGGGTATGAGTTAGAAGAAGTTCCAGAAAGCGGAAAAATTTTGAGCGATACCCTCATGTCGAGAAAGGCGATTTCAGAATTTCGCTGGACTACTGTAAAGGAGATTATAAACAAAGGGGGCGCTTTAGACTATGTGTCTAAAGAACAATACCAGCAGTGGTTTAATGAGCTGCCAGAATGTGCTCGCAAGAGAATGACTGAAAGCTGGGGTAATCCTCCAGGAGAAGAGATAGACGATATTCCTCCTGCAATGATATACGAAGATAAGATTGTCATTAGTGGCCTTAATTACAAAAATGCATTAGTTAGTGTGCAGCCGAAACGTGGTTGCGCTGGAGCAAGATGCGACGGTACAGTATGCAAAATTCTTCATGATCCAAATGTACCGCCAACACATCAATATGTTGCTACCTATAAATATTATGAAAAAAAATATGAGGCAGATATTTTAATTCATGTAGGTACCCATGGCAATCTCGAATTTTTGCCAGGAAGAGGGACTGGATTAACGGATGGATGTTATCCGGACATAGTTGTGGGAAATATGCCTTTTCTATATATTTATAATTCAGATAATCCTCCGGAAGGAATTATAGCAAAGCGTAGAGGCTTAGGCACACTTGTAGATCATATGCAAACAGTACTTACAACAAGTGGTTTATACGACAACTTAGAGGAACTTAACACATTATTAGAAAAATATGAAAAATTAAAAACGTCAGATAAGACTCAAGCCCACTTGCTAGAGCATTTAATTAAAGAGGAAATTGAAAAATGTAATTTAGATAAGCAGATTAATTTAGATAATTATCATGATGAATTTAACCGGATTACTGAGCAGGCCCATCAGCTGTTGACCGTTATTAGAAACACGCAAATTCAGGATGGTCAACACATTTTTGGAAAGCTTCCACAGGGTAAAGAGCGCTTGGAGTTTATTAATTCTATTATACGGTATGAAGGATTAGAAACAACTTCCCTACGATCTGCCTTGTGTAAACTCTTTGGCCTTGATTTTCAGTATCTGCTTGCAAATAGCGCTGAGATATCAACAAAATATTTAAAGTCAAATGGGGCTATTATTTCTGATTTAGATACCATCAATAAAAATATCATCAGCGTTTTTCTCGCTGGAATGGATATTGATGTTACAATGGATATTTTCCTAGATTATGAGCTTGGGGATTTATCACAAATAAACATAATAAACATGCAAAAAGAGCGTGTTCTTGATATTAATAAAAGGATTGATCAATCAAAAGAAATCCATTCATTAATGGAAGCTATGGATTCAAAATTTGTCGAGCCAGGACCTGCTGGGGTAATAACAAGAGGGCGCAATGATGTCCTGCCT
>NZ_CALNCS010000108.1 GCF_937875145.1 Alkalibaculum bacchi
AAAACACCATTCATAATCAATCTCATCTAATATAGAATCATTATTGTCCTTTAAGAAAAGCGAGAAGCTAATCTTATTAAGCTCTTGCGTAATTCCTAAAGAAGACACACGCCCCTCTTCAACTTGTTCACAAGAATCATTGGGCGTGAAGAAATTCTGTGGTGTTACTATAATATCAATAGCAGCCCCGTCAAATTGCAAGTTTCCGTTTGAAATAAAATCAAATATTCCACCTGTGTGGTAACATATATTTTTAAAAACTTTTAATAGATTTTCATTGCTACTTCCTGAAGTGTCAATTTGATTAACTAACCTTGCTTTAGTGAAACTAAATTCTATTTTCGTTAATGAGGCTGATTCTTTAGATGTTAATATTGCAGAGTTTATTGTCCACAGTATTGCATACAAAGGGCTCCCATAAACTTTTATAGTTTTTGTTCCCGTTCCTCTTCCTGGATTATCTAATTTCAAATTAAGCACATCCTGAGTAATTGCAAAATCAACACCAGTTAATTGTGCTCGTAATTCGTCTATATTTTGTCCTAAAATGAATCCTGATAAAACTTCCCCATAACTCTTTATAGACTGATTTCCCCAGCCAGAATAATTATCTGAAAAAGTCATAGAATTAGCACTATACTCTTTTATTTTGCTATTATATTTTTTAAATTGTGTATGGCTCATTCTTTTAAATTTGTTTCTTTCTATAAAATCATAATTAGTCAATAATAGATTTTTATCAGAATTTAGTATTTCTTTCATACTTGGCAATTGTTCTTCTTGCTTACATAGATTCCAAGACGGTAAGCTCTTAAAGAAATATTCAATTAGCATATATATGTCATCTACATCATGCCATTCATCAGCTAGACAACTTAATCTATACAAATTTATAGGCACTAGGCTAAATAACCATTTGAATAATTTGTTAATACAGGTCTTTTCATCAGCACTCCATTTAAACATATTAAAGACACTAGAATAGTCGCCTTGCATATCAGATTCCATTCTATTTGAATTAACATAATAAATGTCATGAATCCCACCTTTGTCTTCTATTATTTCTGTTCCCATCATGACGACAAGCAGTTTTTCGTTTTCTTTTGGAAGTAAATTTCTATATTGAGTTAAGCTATCATCTTTATCTATCCATCCGTTTTGCTTCATTGATGTAATGGATGGAGCAGAGTTAGGAGACTTTGAATTTTCAAACTCAAGATATTTTGGATAGGACAACTTAGCAATAAGATTGATATTATTTTCTTCACAGTATTGACTTATTTCCTTGCAAAATAAGTCATAAATCTTAACATCCTCAAAGCCATCAATTCTTAACATTGTTTTACTTGCTTCCTGGGGAGCTTGATTTATAATATAAGTCTTTAATGATGAAACGATATACTTCACTGTTTTTTTACCTCCGTATATGGGTTTGATACAATTGATGTAGCATCTGATAAATCTCTTAAAAAACCTGTGTTTTTTAGGAAATCCTGGAATTGAAGTTCATTATAAGCGAATGAACTAGCTTGTTCTGCATCTAAATTAATTGTACTAGTACACTTTTTATACTGTTTTGCACCAATAACGATATTGTAATTATAATAAACATTATCTAAAAACATATCAAATGTCATTTTTCCTTGGGGCTTAACAATCGAAAGAACTATAAATTTTACTAAATCTTCAGATAGCGAAAACCTTTCGTGACCACCTTTCAACGGTATTATTAATTGCATCTCCTTACCAAGTCTCTTAAACATATTCAATGTATGGGTTTTTGACCTTGATAAATATTCAAATGGAGTCTTTAACTTAAGGTCCCCCTCATTTTCATCTAAATAATTGCTTGTAATTTTATTAATTGCACATATGAAGAGTTCTTCTGTTTTTCGGTAACTACTAGAAGATATTTTCATCACAGTATTTCCTGCTTTCTTAGAACGCAAATCTACTATCCAAGGTGATGGAGTGATACCAAGAAATTCTGTAGTTCTTCTACACATCATTCTCATAATCTGTAACACTACACCTTTTGCTAGCAATTCAATACGCGTTATAGGGTTCATATCATTTGATAAGTAATTAATTAGTTCAAAAACGGTATCCTTACCACAATTAATATATCCAGTTGCTGGTATAAAACCAATCTGTTTTTTTATATAAAGTTTGTCTGGCTCAATATTTTTCTCTTCAAGCCATGAATCATTTATCCAGTTTGCTAATTTAGAAAAATTCTCACCACTAGAAGTAACTAAATTTTTAATTAAACCTTCGAGCCTGACTCTTGTATCAAGGTCACAAGTTTGCAATGCTTGCAGAATATGTAGATAATATACTTCTCCGCCTCTTGCCATAAAATTATGCCTTGAAAAGTCAAATTTCATTTCGATGTCTTCGTCACTTGGGTTGTTAGAACCGTTCGATAGCTTTAATCTTTCTTTTTTATTTATCATAGCTTCACAAAATATTAGTTCAGGTGCGATAGGTAATAATGACTGAGCCGTCCAAGATCGATTTTTAATTACTGCCGCATAGCCATAAAACAAATCCTGTATGGCCTCAATTGCGCTTTCTGCTTTATCTGCTTCAACACCACTCTCTTCAATTTTCCTTTGTAAAATCTGCAGAATTTCTTTATATGCTTTCTCATCTACAGGAATTGTTACATCCTTTTTAGAACGATTGTAAAATATAAATCTTTTTAGGCCCATCCGTGGTTTGATGTGATATACCAGTTCTTTATTGATGTCAGAATGAAACGCCATCGTATCTAGTTTCTTATCTTTATCTTTTGGTGAAATAAAAACAAGCAAAAACTCAATTAGATATTCATAAAGAGATTGATCCGCATAGATTCTATCTCCGAATAGCTTAATCGCCATATTGTCACTGCCGTTTGAAGTGTCTGCATCAGATGGGAAAAAAGTTTTCATTTTATATACCCCATTTCATACTAATAGCTACTTAAAATATATTCTCCATTTTCCTCTTGTAAAGAAATACTATCCCAATCCTGAGTTCCCATTACTATCATTTCTATTGTGCCAGTATGAGAATCAGGCATAAAAAGTGAAAGCATCTGCGCCTTAATACTGTCAATACCGTGTGTTAGGTGTGGATCTATATTAGTAGAGATCACACCATTTTTAATATCATCGAAATAGTTTAATAAAGGTAATGATATAGGTTGAACTATTGTTTTCCCTTGTATCTCAATATGTAACTGTTTTATCTCTTCGCCACCAAAATTGAAAGATGTTCTATTCTTTGTAATTAACTTTATATCTCTTTTATGAATAGCACCATATAATAATTGAACACTTTGATCAATTCCACTGCTACGTTTAAGTGTTATCGGAATCTCTTTGCAATCTTTACCTGCGTATCCAGTGTGCAAAATTGCGAAAGCCTCAATTACAAGAGTTTTATCAGCATTATTTGGTGTTTTACCATTTCTAAGATCTAAATATCGCGGGAATTTATTTGAGAAAACACCCCTTATAATCTCGATGTTTTTTAATTCATCTGTCTCAATATTGAACAGTATATACATCCTTCTAATTGCTTGTATCCATTCATTTCTATTTGATGTCTTATATTTATCCTTTATCTCCGTAATAATTTCTTGTATTTCAGGGTCTAAACTTGAATAGTCGTTCAAAATAAATAGTTCTTCGTCAGATATAAGGCTCTTACGATCATATCCATTTTGGTAAATATCAGCTATTGCCTGAATGGCTAAGGCCTGTCTATTTATATTTATACTTTTATAACCAAACAGTGAGTTGGAAAACAGATGATCAAATAAATATCTCTTATTGTCATAATGTTTGACATCATTGCACTCCAAGCCAGCTGTTAAGGAAAAAGTAATTTGTGCTATGATTTGACGCAGAGTCAGTCTTTTTCCATGCTCTTGCTGCCAGATAAAATGATGTTTAAGGAAGTCAAACACTTTTAGTTGATTTCTATCAATAATATTTTTCCGATTTGACGTTTTAATTGTATCACAATCGTAAAAAGTTCCATCTATTTCCGATTCCAGCACCCTGTCCTCTCCTATAA
>NZ_CALNCS010000109.1 GCF_937875145.1 Alkalibaculum bacchi
CTTCTAATTTCATTACAGCTGCTGCTTCTGCAATGATTTCTGTTGCACTTGCTCCAATGATGTGGACACCTAGGATTTCGCCGTATTTCTTGTCAGCAATGACCTTTACAAAGCCTTCTGTTTCGCCCATGGCAAGGGCTTTTCCGCTTGCAGACATAGGGAATTTGCCTACTCGAATATCACCGTATTTTTTTCTTGCTTCTTCTTCAGTCATATGAACATGCCGTGTTAAGTAGATAGTAGAAAAAACAAAAATTCAAGTCACCAATCATTTAGTTATAGTTCTCCCCTTTTAATCACTACTATTTATCGATTATATTTATAAAATAACTAACTTGTTATATCTAAATAGTGAATTTTTGAAACATGTCCCAAGCTACCCATAAAGCAGGCCGTTTTTCTATCTGGTCTTCTCGTTGTCTCTTTTTTACTATAACGATAAGTGAATACCTCTACGACCAGTTCCTGCATAGACGGCACAATATCCGACTCAAAAGTACAAGTATATATTAGTATATGCATATTTTAGATAAAAACGACAACTATCTTGACAAAAGTCGTACTACATAAGCATTAAGTTTTAAACAAAACACACTCTCTCTCAAATAACTTGACGGACAACATAATAGAGACAATACTATAAGCTAGTGTCGATACTATTGCATTGAAGAATAGTTGGTTATTGAATTGAAAAGATAGTAACGACTGTAATGCAAAGACTGTATTAAGTATCGGAATATAGTATAGAGTCTTCGGAAGAGTGAAACCCTCAACTGTAGTTAGCACACCTAAGAATAACACTATTAGATAAAGAGGCGTCGTATATGAATTACCTTCTTTGATACTTCGCGCGCACAGCCCAAGATTCATAATTATAGAGCCAATTAATAACGCAGTTGGTAAAAGAATTACTATCATTAAGATTAATGTCTTTGGAAAAAGTGCTGTAATTGATAAATCAGAGCTCTCACTCATCTTTATAGCAGCAACTAAACCAATAACACTCAGTATACTTGAAATTGATCCAACAAAGGCAGTTACAGCAACTTTTCCTATAGCAATCTCGCCTTTGCTCAACTGACTGCTTAACAAAGTGGCTAGTGTACCCCTTTCTTTTTCACCTGCAGTTAAATCCATCCCTGTTGCGCCTGCACCTGCCAAAATAGTTGTTACCATAATGTACGGAATTATAAAAAAAGCCATTCCGGTAAGTTCTTCCTTGGAGGAGGTATCAATACCGCTAAGTGATATAGGCTCTAGAATGCTGTTACTAAGCCCCATAGATCTAATTTTTTCTTTGACTAAAACTGCATTATATTCATCTACCAAGGTATTTAATCTCTCGAAACTAATACGAGACCTAGCGTCTGTTAATTTATACCTGTAATTTACACTTACTCCACCTTCACTTATACCCCTGATGTTTGAAAACTCTAAAACACCTTGGATTTTACCTGCTGCTAATTCTTCTTTCGCTATTAAATTGTCCAACTCAACAATTTTGAAGTTTCCTGTATTTTTGATAACATCAACAATTTCATTATTTTCTTGTCCTACTGCCGCTATTATCGGCTTCAAACTTTCAAGTCTTTTAGCTTCATTCTGTTGGAAATGATCCAACCCTTTGATCAACGAAGGATAGAATAGTAACGGAATTAATACCGAAACCAATATAGTTCGCTTATCTCTCAAAAGACCTTTTAACTCCTTATTAAATAGGAACAATATGTTGCTAAACTTCATTTATGTCACCTACAATCTTAAAAAATATTTCTTCAAGGGTATCCGCATTAAAGTGACTCTTTAATTTTTCTCTTGTCCCTTTATAAATCAACGTGCCCTTGTCGATAATACCAACTTGGTCACATAATTCTTCAACATCATTCATAAGATGAGTAGATAGTATTATGCATTTTTCCTGTTCTCTTAGCTTGATAATGCTGTCTTTAACTATTCTGCCAGCAATTACATCAAGCCCATTTGTCGGCTCATCAAAGATGATAACAGAGGGATTGTGTATAAGACTACGTGCTATAGACACTTTTTGCTTCATTCCTGTAGAAAATCTATCAACACGTCTATCAGCGTAATCACATAGGTCCATCTCTTGGAGAATTATATCAATTCGCTTGCATAATTTTGTTTTTTCTACACCACTGATTTGACCGAAAAAATGTATAATTTCACGTGGAGTAAATCGATCATATACACCGGTTTCACCAGATAAGTAGCCGATTTGCTTCCTTACTCTAAGTGGTTCACGAACACAATCTATGCCATTAATTTCTATACGACCATTTGTAGGTTTCATAATTGTGGCAAGAATCCTCAGCAAAGTCGTTTTTCCGGCCCCATTGGGTCCAAGTAAACCAAAAACCTCACCTTTCTTACACTGAAAAGAAATGTCTTTTAATATTTCAACTTTGCTTTTTTTAGTAAAAAATTCCTTTGATACACCTTCGATATTAATCATTTTACATCCTTGACTCCTTATCCTGTGAAATACCATTAAGCATCCTACGCATTTTAAGACACTCATCCCTTAGCATTTAAATTAATAGTAAAAACATGTGGGCATTACTTTTAACCAGATTCTCAATCAAAAAGAATTCACCAATTTGTTTTAGGAAGTCATCGCAAATATCCGAATGAGATCTTAAAAGTTTATCTGCATAGCACCCCTTCTGACATAACACTTTAGCATAACAGTTAGAACATTCTTGCCTAGAGCTGACACTATATAGCTTCGCGAGCTTATCTGGTATTGTTGTACTTAGACCAGATTTAAAGATATTGCCTACCAGGAACTCCCTTATTCCGCTTAATCTGTAACAAGGATAGATATCGCCATTCACATCTATAGATAGATGCCAAACTCCAATCCCACAAATACCATCAAACTTTAGGTTAATGTTATTATACTTTTCACTATTAATCAAAAATTCCTCTTTAGCAATATTAAATAGGTGTTCTGCATACATCAATGTGTCGTCATCTGTTAGAACAAAATCTTGCCCGTCTTGACCCATAACAGGTGCAATGTCAAAAACCCTGATGCCTTTATGATTTTTTAAGTATCGAAAGCTCTCCTCTAGAAATTGGACGGTGTGATGTGTCACCGTTGCACGAAGAACAACTTTATGACCATAATTTCTCTCTAATAAAAGATTAATGACCTTTGTAACCTTTTCAAAAGAACCCTTTCCATTAGGAAAGACTCTATGGTAATCATGTACCGTCTTGTGTCCATCTATGCTTATCTGCAGATCAACGTCATGTTCCACTAAATATTCACATATCTCTTCAGTGATTAGCGTCCCATTAGTTTTAATAAAGAATTTGACGTTGTCCTTTTTTTTCTCGCTTATTAGATTGATAATCTCTTTTATCACATTAAAATTAAGTAGTGGCTCACCGCCAGTAAATATAATTGTTCCATTATCATCACCAAGTTGAGTTATAAATAACTCAGTGGCCAATATGGCGGTATCTTTGTCCATCATTCCTGTGCTTTTGCGGAAATCGATTCCTTCAAAACAATAAGTGCATCTAAGGTTACAATCACGGCTAAGATTTAAGGTCAACGTCTTCAGCTTATTATTATTAAAATCATACGGTGTCAATACTTCTCCTTCCTGTTGAAAAATACTTTGTTGGTATTTCTCAATTTTTTTAAAAATTGCTTTACAACTCCGGTCGGATGCTTACTATTCAAATAATCTACCACACCTTTATTGTCTAAGTGCTCGCATATTACTAAGAAATCTTTCATAATATTCGATGCTTTCGCAAAAAAATTATCCTCTAGACTCCCTAATATGGTGATATGGCAGTTTTCATACACAAATAGGTTCTTCAGCTTTTGTGGATATGTTAAGATATATATCAACTCCGTTCTAAGTTGTTCATACATTTATAATTCTTTATGGCGTTACTTACTTCTGTTAAGGTATGCTGAAAATCAGGGTCATCAGGTAAAAGCAGTAAAGATTTTTTTGAGAACTTGATGGCACTATCATAATTACCTAATTCATAATATAACCAAGCTAAATTGTTGTAAAATACAGCGTTATATGGATCTATTAATATCAACTTATCATATATAAGTATCGCTTCGTCTATTTTTTTCTCACTCAATAACTTCTCTACGGCTCTAAGGGCCTCCACAGGATTTATATAATTATCTTGAAAAACTCTTTTTCCTAAAAAACAATACTCAAACGGGTATTTCACGCTAGATATAACCTCTAGCACCGCTTCAAACCATGGGATTCCTAACCTTTTTACTGTATTCCTTATGTTTGCGCCATCACTCAGGATAATCTTGCTGCTTGGAATCAATCCAATACAAGGCACTAATAAACTTATAAGAACTATAACTCTAATCTGTCGATCAACACCTAACCAGAAAAGTAATATCACTGCTAAAAAGCCCATGTATAGTGTGGCAATGGGACCTGCCGCTGAAATATATAACTTATCAATTAAATTAAACTTGCCATTATAATCGACAGCAAAAAAAACTGTAAATAAATTAAGACTATATTTTTCGTAGCAACCAATAATTAGATTATTTAAAGTACTTTTTTTACCTCTAGCTATGCAGGCAGAGGCATGGAAAAATTCTTCTGTAGCAATCACTAATGGTAGAAGCAGAACAACACCTATAATGTATAGAGTCGTGCTCATATAGGTTTCTTTTCCCACGAAAAACGTGGCTACAAGCAGTGCAATAGCAACAATATTCAACAAGACACCCACTAAAGACAAAGTAAAAATCACATAAATCTTTTTTAAGATGAAAAAGTAGAGCTTCATAGGTGATAAGATAAGCTCATGGGGCATCGGAAACACTTTGCGCTTTATCACCCTAAATAACCCTCTCCCTAACAGAAATAAATCTCTCTCGGTTATTTTCCAGATTCAATTTAATTAATTGCTTCATTCCATCAAAATAATGCGATCTTATTTGCTTTGTTGTCAAGCTTTTTATGTCCATGAATGCGTTGGAAACAAAATAGTCATTATATGAGATATCATGGATGATTACTTTATAGTAGTCTGACCTTTTTCGTATATCAGTACCAGGATACGGGCAGACTATTGAAAATAGTACGTATGCACCTAGCTTTACAAGCTCTTCTGCAAACTGAATGGAATGTTCTATGCTATTTTCCGTATCATACGGGTGTCCCATTAGCATAGTACATACAACATTAAGATTAGCACTCTTAGCAGCTTTAATTGCTCTAAATATTTGTCCTACTTCGATTCCTTTTCCTAAATTATCTAAGGTCTCTTGTGAGCCAGCCTCAACACCAAACTGAATTGTACTGCAACCTGTTTCTTTCATTGCATTAAATATGCCTGGGTCTTTATCAATAATATCTACCCTTGATTCAGCATTCCACTCAATCTCTAAGCCCGCTTGTTTTATTAAAGCAAGTATCTTGTAAAGTCTCTTAATATCAACAGTAAAAGTATCATCCTGAAAAAAGAATCGTCTTGCCCCTTGTTCATACAAATAAATTATCTCATCAATGACATTTTCTGCACTTCGAACTCGGTAGGAACCACCTGCCATCATGCTGGCAACACAAAATATGCATGCCCCTGGGCACCCCCTACTCGTTTGGATGCCGATCATGCTGTTTTGGAAATCAATATTTACTCGATCAGGAAAAGGCAACTCATCAAGATTTTTAATCAAAGGTCGGCGTGGATTCCTTTTAATTTCGTTAGCATCTCTATAAGTAATCCCTCCTATATCCTGTATATTACCTATGCCATTAATATAATAATCTGCCAATTCCAACATTGTGAATTCACCTTCATTTCGCACAATTAAGTCGATAACAGTGTGGTGTTGTAAACTTTCTACATCAGTGAAGGTAACGTGAGGCCCGCCAAAAATGGTTATAATATCTTCGTTTAATCCCTTGGCAATTGATGCTATATACGTTCCATTCAAGAAACTATCTGTCATAGCCGAAATCCCAATAATACGAGGATTAGCATTCCCGATTATGTTTCGGACTGACCTTTCATTCATCTGACTTAGCCATAAATTAATAACCTCAACTTTAAAACCAGCATTTTTTAAGACTGCCGATATATAACCGATGCCTAATGGAAAGGTACTCTGTACCTCCGAGTTTAAATGCGTTAGTGGATTAGGCGATGGTGGAGCAATCAATAACACATCAACGTTGAAATTCGTGGTTTTTATCTCGTACAATGCATCCTCGTTGTATTCAGAAAAAGCATGCAAGGGATTATAGTTTAAGATAATAAGCTGATTATATTGCCATTCTTGTAGCAAACCTATAATATCTCCTTGAATGAGGTCGATTTGATCTTCTGCTTGGCACCACTTTACTAGGTCACTTATAATTTGCCTTACAGTATTGCGCCCATTACATTTTTGCCACACATAAGAAGATATTTGGTCAAGTTCATAGCTACCATTAGTAGTTCCAGCTACAATCGTATCGTCTAGATTAAATTTCCAAAAATCCATACACTTGCGTGGCTTCATATCTAAGATATCCATTAATAAATCTCCTTAAATTTTATTTTACTTACTTTTAAAAACTTACGTGAAAGTTTATCTTGTGAGTAGAAAAATTCATTTAATAAGCTATTTTTTTTGATTAGATAAAGCCAATTTTTCAATTAAAAAATGTTTCTAGCATCAGGGTATCTAATTAATTCAATAACAAAAAATATTAACGAGATTTCAAACGATATATCTGCTAAGTTACAGATAGCAATCGGTGTAATAAAATAGTCGCGGATGTAGCCCAAGAATAACCTATCAAGTATGACATTACCTAAAGCAGCTGTTGTAAAAAATGCAAAAGATATATCAATAAAAATACTTTTCCTATAGTAAATATGGTAGTCCGTCAGTAACTTTAACATTAATAGCCAACATAATATAACAAAAATCTGAATAATTATCATTAATGTCATGGAAATATCCGGGCTTATCCATATACCTAAATTAGTAACATATGTAAATCCCCAATGTTTAAATATAAGTAATTCTTCTTCCAAAAAGTATAATTGGAAGTATAGTTTTAATAATTGGTCTACTGTTAAAATAATTACTGATAATAACAAAGCACGTTTCAAAACAATTCCTCCGTTAATTACGTGGTATTTTCTCAAAAACTCCCAAGTGAGATCTCATACTACTTTTTGACCTGAGGCTTTTATTTTTCCTTCAGAATTTATCGCCAATTTCGTAAGAAAATATAAGGTAAAATTAAGGCTTGAATACTTGATTAAGTGGAATGATATAATTAATTAGCGTAATTTTGATAGGTTTTTATATTATTATAAACACAGATATTTTATCCGTTGACTTGACAACCTCTTGATACTATGGGTACTAATGCAATTACCATAACGAGTACTACATTTGGTGTAATATAATTAGCGCTTTTATCATTATCAACTTGCTCATAACAAGGTTTTTTATATGACATTTCTAACACCTCCCTTCTTTTAATAATTTTATACCGTCCCACTTAATGCTTTAACCTGAATACTTCTCTGGAAACTTCAAGCATTTCCTACTGTCCATCTTGAACAAGCGCCCTCCGGTTGAAAAGATGTTAGAAATTTATGTATTTGATACTCATTACTAGCCTACCATGATAATTTAAGTGTAACTTTAATATTTTTAACTTTCCCCAGCACAAGCATCACCGCACACAATGCAACTGCCACTGTGATACAGATTGAGATTTGATTTTGCCCTAAAAGCCAAAGTATTAAGGCTCCTGCAAACAAAACACTTAATAAAACTCTTGTTTTCTTCCTGTAAATCGCAATTTCCTTCCGATCTAAAGGTTTGTTACTATCCTCTACCGGTGCAAACAAGAAGACTATACTCCCTGCGCAGAGTGCAACCATCAAACAAATAATACTTGTCCAAGGTATCAACTTTATCCCTAAAAGGGTTATTGACATGGTTCCTATTGAAAATATGTAACACCTAAACTGCGTTCTTGCATGATACCCCCCTGCATATGTTCTAAGAGGGATATACACAAGCGTCAATAGGATGCTTTGCCATACCATTCTCAATACGATACCGATAACAATCGTTGTGGCAATATTAAGCACCATCAATGTTCCTTGTTCCAGTCCATAGGTGTATAGGTCTTTATCCTCATAGGGTATTACTCCATTGGAAACAAATGAATCTGTAATTTGCTCAAATACATCCATCCTCATTAAAATTTGCGCAGCTTTTGGGCACCTTTTGGTAACTTTGGTTGATGTACAAGAAATATACACGCTGAATATAATGGTCTCATAAATTAAGACACTTTTTCGAACAGTTTTTAATGAATCTG
>NZ_CALNCS010000110.1 GCF_937875145.1 Alkalibaculum bacchi
GGAGGGTGTTTTTTGTTCTTTTCGCTGACGGTAGTATGGTTTCATAGTAGTAACCAATAAAGACCAATAAAAGTTGTTTAGTTGTTTTTTATTTGTGTTTGCTTATTAATTGTCTTATAATGTATATATTGCATGAAAATAAGGCAATTGAACATATTTGTATAGACGTTCAAAACGCTGAACTGTGATATTGGTGATATTATGGAAATTGTTTCTGATGAAAATTCAATTTCTATAGAATTATGGTTTGTGGGTGATGTTATGAGCGCAAAAGAAGCTAAATCAAGAATTAAAATAAACAAATTACTTGAAGAAGCAGGCTGGAGATTTTTTGATGAAGATGGGAAGCCAGCGAGTATTCAGGTTGAGCCTAATGTTAAAATTTCCAGGAAGCAAATAGATGATATGGGTGAAAACTTTCATAAGGCCAAGAACGGTTTTGTTGATTTTCTGTTACTTGACGATAAAGGCCATCCATTCATAGTGCTTGAAGCTAAATCAGAAGATAAAGACCCTTTGGTGGGTAAAGAGCAAGCAAGAGAGTATGCAAAGTCTCTATTCATTAGATATGTTATTCTATCCAATGGAAACCAGCATTATTTTTGGAATATATATAAAGGTAATCCCCAAATAATCACCAGCTTCCCAAGTAGTCGGAGTATAAAAGAGAACAAAGCATTTAATGCTGATCCAGCCAGACTGTATAACGAAGATGTCAAAGAGGATTACATTGCTGTAGTAAAGAATTACAAATATGCTGAAGCACCAGAGTATCAAAATACTGAAACAAGAGAAAGCTTTCTTAAAGAAAGTGGATTAAAGTTTTTGAGGCCCTATCAAATTAATGCTGTAAAGGCCTTGCAGAAATCCGTTAAGAAGGGAAATCAACGGTTTTTATTTGAAATGGCAACTGGAACAGGCAAAACACTAACTTCAGCTGCAGTAATCAGACTGTTTTTACGTAGCGGGAATGCCCATAGAGTGTTGTTTTTAGTCGATCGAATAGAATTGGAAAACCAAGCAAAAAAGAATTTCCAAAACTATCTATCCCCTGATTATCATACAGTAGTATTCAAAGAGAACACAGGAGACTGGCGCAAAGCTGAAATCGTGGTATCTACAGTACAAACCTTGAGTTTTAATAATAAGTATAAAAACTATTTTAAGCCAACGGATTTCTCACTTATCATAGCTGATGAGAGTCATAGGTCAATAAATGGCAATTATAGAGCAGTATTTGAGTATTTCTTGGGGTATAAGTTGGGACTTACCGCTACTCCAAAGGATTATATTAAAAATGTAAATATCGACGAACTGAAGGCAACAGACCCAAGGGCTTGGGAACAAAGGCAACTTTTAGATTCCTATAAAACTTTTGGTTGTGAAAGTGGTGAGCCAACATACAGATACTCTCTATTAGATGGTGTGAAAGACGGATATCTGGTAAATCCACGAGTAGTGGATGCAAGAACGGAAATTACAACACAGCTTTTAGCCGATAAAGGATATGCAATTGTAAATAAGAGTGAAGATGGTGTTGAGGAAGAGGAAGTCTATTTTGTTAAGGATTTTGAGCGTAATTTCTTTTCTGAAGAAACCAATAGAATTTTTGTTAAAACTTTCATGGAGAATGCAAAACATGATCCATTAACAGGAGAGATTGGAAAAAGTATTATTTTCTGTGTCAGTCGCAAACATGCAGCTAAGATTACACAGATACTGAATGAGTTTGCAGACAAACTGTTTCCAGATAAATACTACTCTGACTTTGCTATGCAGATAACTTCTGACATTCTTAATGCACAGGCGTATACAATTAACTTTCAAAACAACAATTTAAGTGGTATAACCAAGTTTTTAGAGAACTATAAATCTTCCAAAACCAGAGTTTGCGTTACTGTAGGTATGATGACAACAGGGTATGATTGTGAAGATTTATTAAACATTGTGTTATTAAGACCTATATTTTCTCCTACTGACTTTATTCAAATTAAGGGTAGGGGTACGAGGAAATATGAATTTATATTTAAGGAAAAAGTACAAGGCATTACATACGAGCATAAGTCAGATAAGGACACATTCAAGCTCTTTGATTTCTTTGGTAATTGTGAGTATTTTGAAGAAAAGTTCAATTATGACGAAGTAATAAGATTACCTATACCTAAAGAAAGTAGTGGTCTTCCGCCAACACCGCCACCAGTAGAAGGTTGGTATGAGAACTATGACCCCGATCCTCTTTTGTTTATGGAAGAGACGCAAATAGGATTTGAGGGAATGAAGATAGACAGAATGTTCTTTGATAAGTTTGAAAGTGAAGTAAAGGAAGATGAAACAGCGAAGGAACAATATGAGCAGGGCAATTATGCAGCAGTACAGCATTATATAGAAGAAAACATTTTGAATAAACCGTCAGAGTACTATACATGGGAGCGAATAAAGCGTTCCATTGGAATTGATAGGCGTGTAACAGTAAAAGAAATCTTAGATAAAATATTTGGAGCTATACCATCATTTAAATCAAAGCGAGAGTTGATTGAAGATGAGTTTGAAAGCTACTTGCTGACAAAACCAGTTCCAACAGATAAATACGTAGATATAAAGACATTTTTTGAAACCTATATCATGGATAAGGATGTCAGAAGAATTATTGAGGACGAAAAGTACCAGTTGCTTGGCACAGAGGTCAGCACTTATACTATGTCGGATTTACGAAAACTAGGTGCAGAAAACATGCACCAAGTTGTTGATTATATTAATGATAATGTAAACGTTTCGAAATTTATTGCGTAGGAGTAATGAAATGCTAAATGGTGATGTAAAAAGGAAAATCAACTCATTAAGAGATATATTGGTGGGTAAAGTGCCAGACCCAAAGGCACAAGTAGAACAGATCACAATTGCTTTAATCTATAAGTTTATGGATGATATGGATTTAGAAGGAATGGAATTTGGTGGTAACAGAGAATTTTTCCAAGGAGAATATGATAAATATGCTTGGACAAATATTATGCAGTCAGAAAACAGTGGTCAGCAAAGAAGTAATCTTTATGCTGAGGGCATAGAAAGAATGAGTGTTAATCCTTATTTACCACAACTATTCAGAGATATATTCAGAGGGGCATATGTTCCCTATCGCGACCCAGAAACATTAAATATGTTTTTGAAAGAAATCAATGATATTAAATATGACAACAGTGAAAAATTAGGTAATGCATTTGAATTCCTGCTTTCTATTATGGGTAGTCAAGGTGAGGCTGGACAATTCAGAACACCTAGGCACATTATTGACATGATTGTGGAAATTATTGATCCCCAGAAAACGGATAGCATATTGGATCCTGCATGTGGAACAGCAGGATTTTTGATAAGTGCCTACAATCACATATTAAAAAACAACAAGAGCAAAGATGGTTATAGTACACTATCAGCTGACGATAGAAAAAGGATGACGGAGAATTTTGCAGGCTATGATATCTCGCCGGATATGGTAAGACTCTCAAGGGTGAATATGTATCTGCATAAATTTACGAAACCTCAAATTAGTGAATATGATACCCTGACAAGTCTTGAAAAATGGGATGAAACTTTTGATGTGATTATGGCTAATCCACCGTTTATGACGCCTAAAGGTGGAATCATTCCTCATAACAGATACAAAGTTCGTGCCAAACGCGCAGAAGTATTGTTTGTAGATTATATAGCAGAACATTTGAATCCAACTGGCAAAGCAGGCATTATTGTTCCAGAGGGAATTGTATTCCAATCTGCTAATGCATATAAGGCTCTTAGAAAATATTTGATTAAAGATGATTTGCTTTATGCAGTGATTTCTTTGCCTGCAGGCGTTTTTAATCCTTATAGCGGAGTTAAAACTAGCATCCTACTCATAGACAAGATCTTTGCAAAGCAGAATGATAAAATTCTATTTGTGAAAATCAATAATGATGGTTTTGATTTAGGAGCTCAAAGACGAGAGATTAAGGGCAGTGATCTTCCAGAGGTTATCAGGATTGTTAAGGATTATTTGAATGGAAAGGATGTATCATATAATGAGCTTGTTACTGTGGCGAGCAAAAAAGATATAGCTGAGCAGGATTATATCTTGGTAGGTGAGAGATATAAGGAGGCTGTTGTCTATAGCAATGATTACCCAATGATAGCGCTGGGTGATGAAAATTATTTTAATATTGAATCTGGAGGAACACCATCTACATCTGTTGCGGAATATTGGAATGGTGAAATTAAATGGGTAACACTGGCTGACTTACCACAAGGTAACATTATAAGTGAGATTATAGATACCGAAAGACATATAAGCAATAAAGGGCTCAAAAATTCGTCAGCAAAACTTCTCCCTGAGGATACTGTACTTATATCATCAAGGGCAACTATTGGACGGATTGGAATTGCAAAAACTCAGTTAGCTACAAATCAGGGATTTAAAAATATTATCATAAGAGATAAGAAAAATGTGAATTCTAAGTTTGTTGCATTAATGGCGTCTAAACTAGTACCAAGGATGATTGATTTAGCTTCTGGAGGGACTTTTAAAGAGATATCTAAATCAAATATTGCAACATTAAAAATACCCCTACCACCTTCATATATTCAAGAAGAAATCGTGAAGGAAATAGAGGGATATCAAAAGATTGTCGACGGAGCAAGACAGGTTGTTGAGAATTATAGACCTTCTATTAGAATAGATGCTAGTTGGGAGGTTGCAAAGTTAGGAGATATATGCGAACTGAATCCTAAAAAGTCAGAGGTGAGGGACTTAGAAGATGCAACACAAGTTTCTTTTGTACCAATGGCGGATATTAATGAGCATGAAATGTTATTTACGCCAAAAGAAGTAAGGCTAATTTCTAAGGTTTATGCTGGATACACATATTTTAGAGAAGGTGATGTTTTACTTGCAAAAGTGACTCCTTGCTTTGAAAATGGGAAAGCTGCAATTGCAAGAAATTTAAGGAATGGTATTGGATTTGGTTCGAGTGAATTCTATGTATTAAGGGCTCAACCTAATAAGGTATTACCTGAAATAATTTATTACATGGTAAGTGATTTTAAGTTCCTATTAAAAGGAAAAGACAACATGACAGGTACTGGCGGACTTCAAAGACTCACAAAGAATTTTGTTGTAGATTATCCTATTCATTTACCTCCACTAGCTGTACAAAAACAAATAGTTGAGGAAGTTAATGAAGAAATGGAGATTATAGAAAAAAACAGACTTCTTATTGAATTATTTGAGCAGAAAATCCAGGACAAGATATCTGAAGTTTGGGGTGAGTAATATGGACTATAGTATCATTGAATCTACCTATGAGATGGAAGTGAATGAGGAAATTTATTTACTTGAAGATTATCTTCCATCAATGTACAAAAATGACAACGAAAGAGAATATGTACAAACATTATTTAAGGCACTGAATATCAGTTATTCGAATGGAATATACCAGTTCGCATATATACAACTCCATATGATTTTTATGGTGTGCATTTATTATATGTTACTGAAAATTAATGAGGTTGCACCTACGGAAATCGAAAACGCTCTCTTCTTTATGATTAAGGACAAAAATCGTGTAAGAGACTTTTATGGCCCTAGCAACACGAGAGACAACGCAGTATACTTTGGTAGCTTTGCAGTTCTAGGGGAAAGTGATGTATTTCTTTTGTTAAAAATTGCTGGTATGGACTCAGATCTTCAGGGTGAACTTAAGAAACTAGTTGAGGAACGTAATAAATATGCACATGCAAATGGCAACATTATAATTACCTCTCAGTCTACGATAGATGAAAAAATTTCTAAGTACATAAATATGATAGAAAGAGTGCAGAAACTTGTTAAGCCATTTATTGAAGAGTTATATAAAAAGACATTAAAAGATCCTTATTTCTCCGATTCTGAAGACAGATTCGGGTATATGGATGATAATGATCAAATTAGAGAAGAATTTATAAAGAAGTATTCATTGTCTTATCAAGATATAAATACTTGCAGAAAATTCAAAATTGATGTTCTGTCTGAAGTGAAAAACTATGACGAAATTAAGGATCTTCATATTGCCTTATGCAAGTACTACAGAGGAATCAGAGATGATGAAGCTGTGGAATGTGTAGATTAAAGAAAATAAAGATTAAGAATATAGCACTTTACAAAGAACGATTGTAGGAACGAAAGGGAATTAACGGGGTAAGGATATGCAATATGACATTAATTCATTAACCAAAAAACAAATTGAATGAACTGTTAATACCAATAAGGTATACAGCAGATAAGTATTATGATGTTGTCGTTGACAATATTGACAATTGATTAGCTATTGTCATAGAACTGAAAGACTTTGCAGAACCACTGACACATTTACTAGAAGAGTATTACTCTCCAGATAAACTTTTTACTAGGATTACTGGCGGGATCCTTATGCATGTGAGTGTACTGGTTGACGATGAATTAATTGTTGCCTAAGCACTTTGATTTTGGGCAATTGAATACGTGAAACAGAGGTGAAACCATGGCTAATATTGTAAGCATTAAAGATAAAGTAAAACAATTGGATGCTGGAACTTTTCAAAATCTTTGTGACTCTTATTTATACAAAACTGGTTATCCCAATATAGTTTCTCTTGGTGGAAAAGCAGGCACTCGAAAAACTACTCTTGGTACACCTGATACTTATTTTAATACATCAGACGGAAAATATATATTTGTAGAATATACTACTCAGGAACCAGGTCTTTTCAAAAAAATTAAGGACGACATTGTTAAATGTTTAGACACATCAAAAACAGGTATTAGTCACGATAAAATTTCTGAAATCATTTATTGTCATACTTCATCCAATATTACACCTGCACAAGATAGTGAAGTAAAAACTTTATGCGCAGATGTTGGAGTTAAGCTTACAATGATTGGAATTGATAAACTCGTTGAAGATTTATATCTTTTTCATCCTGTTATTGTTCGAGACTTTTTAGGTATATCGATAAGCACTGACCAAATTCAGTCACGTGATGATTTTGTCCGAGATTATAACTCGAACAGAATGGCAGCGCCAATTGATACTGAATTTATGTTTAGAGAGAAAGAAATTAGAGATATCAATGAAGCTTATCAAAAAGTTGACATAGTAATACTAAGTGGAGCGGCGGGTACAGGGAAAACCCGATTGGCTTTGCATTATGCGGAAACCTACTCAGATACTCATAATGAAAAGCTCTACTGTATACATAGTAATGCTTTGCCTATATATGAAGACTTGAAGTTTTTCATAGATAGTCCTGGGGACTATTTCCTTTTTATAGATGATGCAAATCAATTGTTAGGATTACAGCATATTATCCGTTATACAACCATGAAACCCGAAGGGTATAATGTAAAAATACTTATTACGGTGCGAGATTATGCACTTCAAAAAGTGATAAACGACGTTCGGGAAATCGCTTCTTATGAAAACGCTAATATTAGCGCATTTACAGATGATGAAATTAAGATATTGCTTGAAACAGCATTAGGAATTTCCAGTACGGATTATCAAGAAAGGATTATAAGAATAGCAGAGGGAAACGCACGAATTGCTATACTGGCGGGGAAAGTGGCCTGTAACACAAATCGCTTGGACTCTATTAATGATGTATCACAATTGTACGAAGATTATTATGGTTCTACCTTAGAAGAACATCAATTGCTTATTGATAATAATTTATGTATGACGGCTGGTATAGTTGCATTTTTAGGTGCAATACATTTAGAACATATTGATTCGTTATTGCCAATTATACAGGCTAAAGGAATGTGCAGGGCTAGTTTTATTGAAAATATACGTAAACTTCATGACCAAGAAATTGTTGATATCTGCAATGATAAAGCTGTTAGCTTTTCTGAGCAATGTCTATCCAATTATTTAGTTAAATACGTTTTCTTCGATAAAAAATTAATCAGTCTATCAGCTATGATTAGAGCCTGTTTTCAAAGCTATAGGGGGCGAACAATCTCGTCCATTAACACCTTGCTTAATATTTTCAGAAAAGAAGATCTCTACTGTTTTATTGTGAAGGAAATTAAAATAGTGTGGAATGAATTCTCACAAGATAAATCTCAATATTTCTTTGAATTTGTCAAAGTGTTTTTTCGTGTTAGTCCCATTGAAGCACTTTTGATTTTGCAAGATGAAATTGATCTTGTAGAAAGCGTGGTTATTGAGAGTTCTGATATTGATACTGAAAAAGGAAAGAACTATCAGAATGTAACGAATGGTATAATAGAAATTCTAGGTGGATTTGCAGATATGAATGATTTGCCAGTAGCATTAGATTTATTTTTCCAATATTATTTAAAACGACCTGATTTATATATGCAATTCTATCACGCAGCTAATCTATACTTTGGTATTAAAAAAGATTCTATGAGCTATGAATTTTATACACAAATAACTTTCTTTGAGAAGATAAGAGAATATTCAGAAGACTGGAAACAAGTATCTATTGTTATTCTTTTTTTAGAAGTTTCAAAAGAATTTTTAAAGCTGCATTTTTCTTCAATGGAGGAAGGACGTAAAAATACGGTTACTATGTATCAAATCCCACTAGTCATATCTGAAGGTGTTAAAAAATATCGACACCTCATTTGGCAATCCTTGTTTGATCTTTGTAAAATGGATGAGTATAAAGAAAAAGTCAGAAAAATTCTTGATTCTTATGGAGATACAATTGAGGAAATAAGCCATCCAGTTTTGCAATATGACTTGGCATATAATAAGGTTATCTTGAAATCAAATTTTCCAGCAAACGAATTGCGGAATTGCCTTTTAGCAGACAGATTATTAAGAGTTTTTACACGTATGAACATTTCTTGCGAATCATTATTTGCTGATTATTTGAAGGGAGAACTCTTTCGTCTGTATCACCTTCTTAAAGGACCTGATTATGAAAAAGACTTTGATTATAAAGAAAGTAAAAACTTAAAACGGGAAGCAATTGAACAATACGTTTATAATTGTGATTTAGCAATGTTCAAGAGGTTAATTGATGTATGCTATGACATAAATGACTTGAATAACCATACTACTTGGAGAGTTGGAGAGGGATTAGGGATTGCCTTTAAAGCCATTTCACACAAAAAAAATTACTATATTGATGCAATTAAGTACTACATAGAAAAAGATACACCAAATAATTTGCATCCATATCACTTAATAAATAATCTCTTTTCCATTCTGCCTGATGGGGAAGTGTATAGTCTAATTTCTAATAGTGAATACAGCCAAAAAAACATGTGGTTGTATGCGTATTATCATGAATTGCCATCAGAGCTAATTACCGAAAACCATTTGCAGGGACTTTATGACTTCTTGGCAGATAATTCTGATGGAGTTATTACTTCATCAACATTACGTGATGTGGAGTTTTTTGAGAAATACAATGTTATAGATGAAGGAGTTATGATAAAAGGGTGTAAAATTATTTTTTCTAAGATGGAGTACTCACCCTTTATTGTGCATATTTATTTTGCTTTACTGTTTAATCACATTCATATTACACCACAGGCAGTTATCCAGAAATTTTATGGCAACTTGGATTTACTCGAAGAAATTTATTGTGCAATGCTGCCATATGATAGTCACCATGATAATAATGGCAAGTTTTTAAAAGAACTTTATTTGGTTAGGCCATCTGCGTTGAACAAGTACATTGATTACTTGGTAAATGAAAAAAGTGGTACTTTTAGTTATGGTCAAGAAAGGAATCGATGTTTTCTTGAATTAAATGATTTCTTAGAAATATATAATAGAATTTTTGTGCAATTAATAGGAGGTTATCAATTTCCTAAGATGTCAGTGCCACACTTTTTAGAATTTATATTGTTGCCAACACAAAATGAACAAAACTTATTAGGAAGGCAAGACGAGTGGATTCGACAATGTATTGAACTATTCTCCGATGATGGAACAAAGATGTATTGTTTGTTTTCGGTTATATCCAAATTGGAGATTAGTAGAAAGAAAGAATATATTTTGTTGTTTCTTGGGAATAATCATTCATTTGAGGACTTCAAAAGAATTCCTTTAACTCCTACATCATGGAGTTGGTCAGGTAGTGCTATCCCTATGTATTCTGCTTGGATTGAATTCTTTGAATTATTACTTCCTGAACTTATAGGGTTAAAGTGGATAAAGCATAAAAATTATGTTGAGACAAAAATTAATTATTTAAAAAATAGGATTGAATCTGAACAAATTGAAGAAATTTTGAGAGGGTGAGTTTCTGATATAATCAAACAAATTGTACCTTGTCTAACCTAAATTCAACACGTGTATATCCAAACTCATAGCCCTCATACCCAGTCTCCGCATGTCAAATAATTAGAGATGTATCTACATTTATTTCCAAAAGGATTATCCCAATTTATGCCGAATATATCCAACATAATGATAACAGGAGTGGATTATCTTGGATAAAAACAGCGTTCGGAAAATTGAAGGTTACAATGCATCAAGGTAAGCGTCAAATACGCCCGTACATGGCTATCGCCGATGTTAGAGAAATCCCTCATCGGCGATGCTTTTTACCCTTTTGTACTATCTGCAGATCAGTGACATAAATTCTTTATCAGATAAATCCACACCAACATCTACACCAGCCTCTGAGATTAAATCGTAGA
>NZ_CALNCS010000111.1 GCF_937875145.1 Alkalibaculum bacchi
CATAGGAAAGGAAATTTACATGACTAGTAAGTATGAGATATAAGGGATGTATTACGAAGTATATGTAATCATCCCTTATATCTTTTTTTGACTAGGTAATCTTTAATCATCTAAGAATTCCATAAGCCCTTTGATATTAATGATTTCAATTTTTTTATAACCTGTACGAATCCATTTGTCTTTAAGAAATTTTCCCAATGTTCTACTTACGGTAATTCGACTAACGCCAACAGTATTGCCAATATCTTCTTGAGTGCATGTAATCGTTCCATCTGTTCCTTGACTTCTGCTTAGTAGATATTCGGCGATTCTCTTTTCAGCAGACATAAAAGAAATATGGTCAATTTCTCTTGATAATCTGAGAACCTTTTTTGATAAAAGTTCAATCAGCTTCAGAGCAAGGGAGGGATCTTCTTTAAAAAAATGTTCAATATCTTTTCTCGTAATGGTGATAATTTCACATTCTGTAATTGTTTTAGCTGTAGAAATTCTAGGATATCCATCAAAAAAAGAAGCTTCACCAAATACTTCTCCAGCTCTATAATTGTTCAAGCCTTTCTCAGCCCCTTCTTGGGACATAACAAAGACTTCTACATTTCCCTTTTTTAAAAAGTAAAAGTTTTCTGCTTTTTCTCCTTGACGATAGATAATACTATTCTTTTTATATAATTTTGCTTCTTTTCTATTAAAAGCCTCGAATAATTCTGTAGGCATATCAATTTTGTGATATACTAAGTACTCGTTTTCGTTCAAATAAATATACCTCCTTTAAATTTATCTTAATTGTAACATTCTTTACATTCTTTTTCTATGTTTTCTGGTATAATCTGCGGTATATTGATTAGAAAATAACTTTTAAGTGACCACTAAAAGACATAACACAATTTTAGATATAGAAAGAGGAGAAGAATATGGGTAAGACCATTGCTGAAAAAATATTTGATGCTCACCGAGTAGCAGAGCCATTTCCTGATACACATGTATTAAAGTTAGACAGAGTTTTCTGTCATGAAATCACAACGCCTATTGCTATTACGGACTTAATGGCGCGGGGCATGGATAGGGTATTTGACCCTACAAAAATTAAAGCCGTTATCGACCACGTTACTCCTGCAAAGGATTCGAAGACAGCAGAACAAGGCAAAATTTTAAGAGACTGGGCAAAAAGACACGATATAAAGGACTTTTTTGACATTGGAAAAAATGGCGTATGTCATGCTATATTCCCAGAAAAAGGATTTGTAAGACCAGGATACACTGTAATCATGGGGGATTCTCATACATGTACTCACGGTGCTTTTGGTGCTTTTGCAGCAGGTATTGGTACAACAGACCTTGAAGTAGGTATCTTAAAAGGAGTATGTGCTTTTCACTTCCCCAAAACGATTAAATTTGTCTTAAACGGTAAATTAAAACCGGGCGTATACGCTAAAGACGTGATTTTATTTATCATTAAAGAGTTAACTGTTAATGGTGCAACAAATATGGTTATTGAGTTTACTGGCCCAATAGTAGATGAAATGAGTATGGAGTCTAGAATGACTCTTTGTAATATGGCCATTGAAGCAGGTGGAACAAGTGGTATCTGTTATCCAGATAGGACTACCGTAGAATATTTATGGGACTTTATCAAAGATGAATTTGACTCTAAGGAAGCTGCCTTAGAAGAGTATTCAAAATGGACCTCAGATTCAGATGCAGAATACGAAAAAATATATGAATACGACCTTTCCAACTTAGAACCTATGGTGACTTTTGGATACAAGCCAGATCAAGTAAAGAGCGTTAAAGAAATGGAAGGAACAAAAGTAGATCAAATTTACATAGGAAGCTGTACTAATGGACGTATCGAAGATCTTCGAATAGCAGCAGAAGTATTAAAAGGTAAAACAATCAGCGACAATGTACGTGGTGTTGTAAGTCCTGCAACTCCAGCTGTCTACTCTAAGGCGTTAAAAGAGGGAATTATTGAAATTTTCCAAGATGCAGGTTTTTGCGTAACAAATCCAACCTGTGGAGCTTGTTTAGGCATGAGCAACGGCGTCCTTGCAGAAGGAGAAGTATGTGCGTCTACTACAAATCGTAATTTCAACGGTAGAATGGGTAAGGGCGGTATGGTACACCTTATGAGCCCTGCAAGTGCTGCAGCAACTGCAATTGAAGGAAAAATAGCAAACTCTGATTTATATCAGGTTTAGTAGATGGAGGTAAAAAATGAAGACATTTAGTGGGAGAGTACTATTTTTAGATAGAAGTGATATCAATACAGACGAAATCATACCTGCAAAATACCTTACTGAAATTACAAAAGAAGCTCTAAAACCTTATTTATTAGAGGATTTAGTTCTTCCTGGATTTACAAAAGAAGATACAGAAGGGAAAGCTATAATCATTACAAGAGAAAACTTTGGTTGTGGTTCTTCAAGAGAACATGCTCCATGGGCTCTTGAAGTCAATGGAATCAACGTAGTTATTGCAGAAAACTTTGCGCGAATCTTTAGGCAGAATATGTATAACTGTGGAATGCTAGCCATTGAACTTCCCAAAGAAAAGATTGATTACCTTTTTGAGACTTATGCAGGAAAAGATGTATCTATAGAAATCAATATTGATAGTGATAAAATCATTATAAGCTGTGATGGAAATGTAGAGAACATTGATTTTAAAATTGGTGGATTTGACAAGACCCTCGTCAAGGAAGGCGGTTGGGTAGGATACGCAGATAAGAATTATTAAAATATTTTTAAAGCCTATAAACAATTTGTTTATAGGCTTTTTTTGGGTGCGATGGGCATGGACGCAATCTAATTAAGAATGAACAATGGAAAAAGAACAAATAATGACTTTTTAGTTTTAGATATGTTTTCTTAAGAATATAATGTACTATTAACGTTTTTTATAGAAATAAGGAGGAGAGGTATCATGAACTTTCAGACGTTATTTAATAAAGATAGAGCAACGAGTAACAAGGAAGAATTTGAAGGTACCTTAGTAGAATATCTTGAAATTCTAAAGGAAAAACCAGACCTTGCAAAATTATCTCACAAAAGAATGTATAACGCTATTATGGAAAAAGGATATGAAGTGATTAAGCCGGAAGATGATGCGCGAGTTCGCAAGATACACGGAAATCAAATAATACGCAGATACAATTTTTTTAAAAACAACTTTTTTGGTATTGACAAAACCATTATGAAAATCATGAACTATTTTAGTTCAGCTGCTATGAAAGGTGAGGAGGCAAGACAAGTATTATACCTTGTAGGGCCAGTAGGGTCAGGAAAATCATCCCTTGTAGAAGCCCTAAAAATAGCTTTAGAAGATTGTCAACCTATCTATGCACTTAAAGGATGCCCTATGAGAGAAGAGCCTTTACATCTCATACCAAAGCATTTAAGAAAAGAAATAGAGGAAATTCTCGGAATTCCCATTGAAGGAGATTTATGCCCAATTTGCAGGTATCGATTAAAGGAAGAATATCATGGAGAGTATGAAAAAATCCCAGTAGTTCGTACAGATTTTTCCATAAGATCTAGAAAAGGAATAGGCGTAGTACCTCCTGTTGATCCAAATAATCAGGATACGTCTGTGCTTATGGGCAGTGTAGATATTTCAAAATTAGACTTATATCCTGAAGATGACCCACGAGCATTATCCTTAAATGGTGCCTTTAATGTGGGAAATAGAGGGATTGTAGAATTTATTGAAGTATTTAAGAATGACGTAGAATACCTCCATACCATTATAACGGCAACTCAAGAAAAATCCATTCCATCTCCTGGTAAAGGCTCAATGATCTATTTTGATGGGATCATTCTTGCCCATTCTAATGAATCAGAATGGAATCGATTTAAATCAGATCATACGAATGAGGCTATTTTAGATCGAATTGTAAAAGTAGAAGTACCTTATTGCCTTGAATTAAATGAAGAATTAAAAATCTACCAAAAAATGCTAAAGACAAGTACTTTTGATGCTCATATTGCTCCTCACACCGTGGAAATCGCTTCTATGTTTGCTATACTAACTCGTTTAGAGCCATCGGCTAAAGTAGATCCATTGACAAAATTAAAAATCTACAATGGGGCACAAATTGTAGAGCAAGGTACAACTGTTCGCATTGATATTACAGAATTAAAAGAAGAAGCAGGAACAAGAGAGGGATTATCAGGAGCATCCACTAGGTTTACCATCAAAGCAATTGATAATGCTATCGCTAATTCTGAAACGGGGTGTATTAATCCATTAAGTGTCTTAGAGGCATTAATTTATTCTGTAAAAGAAATGGATATCAGCGAAGACGAAAAAAAGAGGTATTTAAACTTTCTGCAAGATACCATTCGCAAAGAGTACAATAAAACATTAGAAAAAGAAATCACAAAAGCTTTTATACATAGTTTTAGAGAACAAGCAGAAAGCTTATTTAATAATTATCTAGATCATGCAGAAGCATTTTTGAATCAATCAAAACTCAAAGATACGGCAACTGGAGAACTGTTGCAACCTGATGAGATCTTTATGAGATCCATTGAAGAACATATAGGGGTATCTGAAAGCTCTGCTAAAGGCTTTCGGCAAGATGTGACGTCATATATGTTTTACCTTATAAGGAAGGGTAGCAAAATGAATTATACCTGCTACGAGCCTTTGAAAGATGCGGTGGAGAGAAAACTGACCACATCTGTAAGGGAATTATCTCGTATCATTACAAAGACGAAAGTTCGAGATGAAGAACAAGACAAAAAGTATAATGCGATGGTTCAAGAGCTAAAGGGAAATGGATACTGTGACCATTGCTGTGACGTAATACTTAAATATGCAGCGAATAACCTATGGAAGGATTAAAGCCATGGCGACATTTAGGGATTTTAAGCCATTTAATACGGATAGATCAGCAGAAGATCGACGTCGTCATCGTCATCTTGTAGAGGATTCAATAAAGAAGAATCTCCCCGATATTATAGCAGAGGAAGGGATCATTGGAGGAAATGGTAATAAAAAGTTTAAAGTGCCTATACGAGGTTTAAAGGAATATCAGTTTATATATGGAAAGAATTCACCTAGTATTGCTAGTGGTGATGGAACAGAAAAAAGGGGAGACAAAGTAGGAGAGGATTCTTCAAATCAAATAGAAGGCAAGGGGAATAATGGGGCAGGAAATAGCGAGGGTGAGGACATCTACGAAACGGAGCTTACCATTGAAGAAATTGTGGACTATTTGTTTGAGGATTTAGATTTACCCTATTTAGATAAGAAAAGGTTTTCAGAAGTGGTAACAGACCATTCGAGAAAAAAATCAGGATATCAGAGAAAGGGCATACCTCCAAGATTGGCAAAAAAACGAACGGTTATTCAAAAATTAATGAGAAAGCAATCTATGAAAAGGCTTTTAAAGGAAGAAGGCATAGAGGAAGATATAGGAAGATTTCCATTTAAAGAAGATGATATCCGATATCACAGAATAAAGGAGACAAAAAGAAAAGAATCCAATGCAGTCATTATTTGTATCATGGATACTTCTGGCTCTATGGATATAACGAGAAAATATTTAGCTCGGTCTTTTTACTTTTTATTGTATCAATTTGTAAAGATGAAATACGTCAATGTGGAAGTAGTTTTTATATCTCATTCGACAGTAGCAAAATTAGTTACTGAAAAAGAATTTTTTCATAAAGTAGAGTCTGGGGGAACGTATATATCCTCTGGCTATGAAATGGCACTTCACGTAATTAAAGAAAAGTATAATCCTAAGCGTTGGAATATTTATGCTTTTCATGCTAGTGACGGAGATAACTGGTCAGAAGATAATGAAAAAGCCATAGAAACTGCAAATGAACTTTGCCACCTTTGTAATATGTTTGGATACATAGAGATTATGCCTTATTTCTTCAATGGCACCATTCAAAAATTATTATTAGAGAGAGTTCAGCATGAACGGTTTGTAACCCAATCCATTCTAAGAAAAGAGGAAGTATGGCAGGTTTTTAAAAATATATTAAAAATGGACATAAAAGAGGGTTAAGTTATGGATTATACGATAAATGATTTAGAAAAATGGAATGACAAGATCGAAATTATTGCTAAGGAATCTGATTTAGACTATTATCCTCAAGAGTTTGAAATTGTCAATTTTAATGAGATGATTGCCTATGAGGCTTACTCAGGTATGCCATCAAGGTACCCTCACTGGAGCTTTGGAAAATCCTTTGAGAAGACAAAGACATTGCATAAATATAATTTGACTGGTCTTCCTTATGAGATGGTCATAAACTCAGATCCTTGTATTGCTTATCTTATGAATGATAATACTTTACTTCTTCAGATATTAACCATGGCTCATGTGTATGGGCATAATGATTTTTTTAAGAATAATCGATTATTTAAGGAGGGTACGAAGGCCTATAATACTTTAGAGATGTTTAAAAATCATGGAATGATGATACGAAATTACATCAATGATCCAAGTATTGGTTATGATAATGTGGAAAAGATGCTTAATGCAGCACATTCTATTCGATTTCAAGTTTCTAGGACAATGGGGCAAAAAAGAAAAGAGAATCACATCTTGAGACAAGAGATGATTGATGATTACAAAGAAAGTAGCACTCACTATAGTATCTTAGAGCCTAGAGTAGAAGTAGAACCACCTGATTTTAATAAAATCCCATTACAATCTGAAGACAATATACTGTATTTTATTAGCGTATATAGTGATTTAGAGGATTGGCAAAAGAATATTATTAATATTGTACGTGAAGAATCCCAGTATTTTGCACCTCAAATAGAAACAAAGATCATGAACGAAGGTTGGGCTAGTTACTGGCATTATAATATACTTAAGAAATTACAATTACCTCCACCCCTTCACCTAGAGTTTATAAAGCGTCACAATGATGTAGTAAGGCCAATTTTAGGTGGCTTAAATCCTTATCATTTAGGTTTTGAAATCTTTTGTGATCTTAAAGAGAGATATGGAGAGGAAAAAATATTTAAGGTGCGAGAATTCGATCGGGATGCATCTTTTATTAGGCGTTACTTAACACGAGAAACTTGTCAAAAACTGAATCTATTTGAATATTGCAAGCAAGGGTATGAGTATATTGTAAAAGAAGTAGCCGATGAAGATGGCTGGGAAGTTATCCGAAATGCTCTAGCGGACTCAGCGGGCATGGGTAGCGTTCCTTATATAAGAGTTATGGATATGTCTAAAAAAGAGAAAATACTGACCTTAGAGCACGTTTATGACGGAAGAGAATTACATGCAAAATATTTAGAGGAAACATTAAGATATATCCAAGATTTGTGGGGACGCAAAGTTATATTAAAGACAAAGCTTAGAGATCGTTTTGTCAATATAGTCTGCGATGAGCAAAAAAACATAAAACTTCTTTAAAGGGAGGGTTTTATAAATGATTACCTTTGATACTTTTATTCCTTATGAATGCAATACATACATTAGACCCCCTAATTAGGGGGTCTAATGTATGTCATAAAGAAAAATGAGAGCGCTCTATTGTTATTATACGGAGGTTTAAATGACGAAGATTACACAGCTAGTAGGAAGTATTTTCGATGACAAAAATTTTTACCGCAAAATAGCAATGATCGCCTCACCAATTATTATTCAGAATCTAATATCCTCTCTATTAAATATGATGGATACGGTAATGATAGGAAAATTAGGCGAACTAGAGATTGCAGCAGTAGGGATTGCAAATCAGTATTTTTTCTTTTTTAATATGATTCTTATTGGATTGTGTGGAGGATGTAGTGTGTTTATTTCTTAATATTGGGGTAAACGAGATGAGAAAAACATAAAAAAGATACTAGGAATTGGTTTTTTATCTGGCGCACCTGCTTTAGGTGTTGAAGGAGCTGTTCTAGCTACTGTAATAGCTAGAGTTGTTGAGGCGATTTTTTTATTGATCTCTGTTTATTTAAGTAAAGGTGTATTAGTAGCATCTTTGAAAGAATTGACGGATTACTCTTTTGATTTTGTGAAAGTTGAATTTCAGCTTTCAGAATTCCGTATTCCGCTTTCCGCGAAAGAAGAACCTTCTATACGCAATAAAAAAACACCTAAGAAAATTTCAGGTGTTTTAACGTAGAATTTATTTAGAATCGAACTACTTTTGGCTCCTTAGTGAAAGATGAGAAGGTAGCAACTGTATCTTTTAAGTAAAGTACTTGTGTGTTATCGTCTGTAGCGGAGTACATTTCTTGTAAAGATGGGTAACTGTCGAGCATACTTTGTTTTGCTTCTACCCGATTATCTTCTACTGTAACGGCTTCAATTCGAATCCAGTCGCCACCGTTACATGCAGAGATTTCTACTTTTGGATTTTTCATCATTTGTTTAGACACATCTTTTGATTTACCAGTTTGAATGTAAAGTTTGTCTTCAAAAATATTAATCGTACCAAATGGTCGAACTCTTGGCTGATCATCCTCTACAGTTGCAAGATAATAAATTCCACATTTCATTAAAAAATCATAAACTTCTCTCATGTCATACTCCTTTCAATTAAGTATTCTCTTCATAATTTTACCACTTATATATTTTAAATCAAATAAAATGAATACTCAATATAAACAGTTAATAAATTTTTTTATCACTTATTCTCTCTTATAGCAGTTGTTTTTGTTCAGGTATTCTCCCACCGCAATAATTAAATACAATTATTTATAAAGAATTAAACTGTAATTAACATATTACAAAAACTCTCATAATAAAACATTGGTAAAATAAAGAAGAATTATTCAAGGAAGCCTATTATATAAGAGGTGAGGTGTTAAAAGTGAAACTAAATCCTAATATTAGAATCATTTCAAATGATAATCGATACATATTACATGATCGAGATAAAAATGCATATTACGAAATCGACAAATACTCTTTTGACTTTTTATCCAATTATAATGACTTAGAAGGTTCGGATTCTAATATAGAAGACTTCTATTATAAAAAATCAGTATTAATTGATGATGATAAAGAACAGAAGCCTGTTAAAGTGAGAAAGCCACCTGTGATTACTCAAATTGATCTATTTCGTTTTGACATCGATAAAATAATGAATCAAAATGAGAAACTCGTAAACTTTTTACTAAGTGAATCTGTTCAAAAGTTAAGTACTATTTTGTACTTTTTATCGATTATAATGATCTTCATTACCATAGGTGCCTTAATACAATACATCCCTGAAATGGATTTGTCGTCCTTCAAAAAAATTAGTATTACCCAGTTTGTTGGATTATATTTTTCCGTTTTCTTTATGACGGTATTTCACGAGTTAGGTCATGCCTTACAGTGTAAAAAATATACTGGATACATTGGTAGCTGTGGATGCATGCTATTTTTCTTGCTTCCAGTCTTATATACAGATGTAACGGTCATGCGCATTGCCAGCAAAAAAGAAAAGATTAAAATAATATTAGCTGGTATTAACAATCAAATCATCCTTGGTGGTATATTAGGACTCATTTTTCTACTACAAATTGTTATCACAAATACTTTTTCATATTTTTTCGCTTTATTATTCTTTCTCAATTTATTCATGTTCTTTGGAAATTTAAATCCGTTTTTTAAGTACGACGGATACTGGCTCGTAAGTACGCTACTCAGTATTGACTACTTATATTCTAAAGCAATTTCAAGCGTTTATCATCTATTTACAAGTGAAAAGACAAAGAGTGAAAACTGGAAAATGATCCTTTACGGTTTTTCATTAATTGCCTTCTATGTAGTATCCTGGGCTATTACACTCTATTACTTATATAGTTACATAAGACCTGTTTTAGGTCTTCCCATTGTAATTGCACTGATCATTCTTTTGACCTTATTTATACTATGGGAAATTAATAGTAGATATAAAGGAATAAAATTTGAAGGGAGGTAATCAAATGGAAAACACTAATTTCTTTATGTTTGAAGAAGTAGAAGAAGTGAAATCACCTTGTGTAAAATGCTTTTGGGGTGGTGCAGCATTAGTAGCATCTGCAGTTATTGCGGCAGCTACTTGATATCATTTCAAAATGAAATAAGTATGAGGAGGTGACAAATGTGAATTACTTTAAATTTGAAGAAGTAGAAAATATTGTAATGCCAGGACATTTTTGGAATGCAATTGCAGGTGCAGTAGTTGGTGGTGTTGTAGTTGTTGGTGGAGTTACAATTGGGACATGATATGTTAAGGATACTCCAAGAAATGAAAGATTCTTCATTTCTTGGAGCTATAAATATTCAATAGGTGGTGTTTTACAATGAGATTACAGGTCTCTAATGTATATAAAAGTTACGACGAGGTAAAAGCAGTAAATGGAATATCATTTTCTATTGCTCATGGAAAGATTATGGGCATGATTGGTAGAAATGGTGCTGGTAAGACAACCCTTATAAAAATGATCATGTCCATTATACAGCCAGACCATGGTTCTGTTTCCTTTGAGTATGAAGATGATGTCAAAACTCAAATTGGTTATTTACCTGAGGAGAGGGGCTTGTATTTAAATATGACTGTAAAAGACCAGCTTATGTTTTTAGCTCAATTAAATGGTCTGAACAAAATGGAAGCTCTCAAAAATATAAAATATTATTTAAATGAACTAGAAATTCTGAAATACCTTAACACTAAAATAAAAGAATTATCAAAGGGAAACAAACAAAAAGTGCAATTGATCAGTTCTCTTGCTCATGATCCTAAAGTTCTAATTCTAGATGAACCATTTAGTGGATTAGACCCTGTCAATGTGTCAATGTTTAAAAAGGTGATTCGAAAATGTAGGGACAATGGCAAACTAATCATCATGTCAAGCCATAGATTAGAAGATGTGGAAGAAATGTGTGATCACGTATTGTTTTTAAAAAAAGGTGAGGTATTAATACAGGGAGATGTCGAAACCATAAAAGATCAATATAGTGCAGGAAATAAAGCACTTTATATTACAAGTGAGAATATTGATTCCTATTTGAATGAAAAAAATATTTTTTATAAGAAACCAAGAGAAAACAGCTATATTGTTGAAGGAAATGATTATGATGTTCTTTTATCAATAGGCATAGAGATGATAGAAAACAATATTGAACTGTTAAAATTTGAGAAGGTTCAAGTTACTTTAAATGATATTTTTATAAAGGAGTTAGATGATGAACTGGAAAAAAATCTGGCTTGAAACAAAATTCACGTATTTAAATTATGTAAAAAGCGGTGCTTTTCGCATCATCCTTTTTATAGGTGTAATTTTAATAGTAGGAATAGTAAATATCGATTTTATTACAGAACAATTATTTAACGATGAGCATTCACACACTATTGGCGTATATGTAGATGAAAAACAAGTGGATTCATCTATGTTTTCAGCTTATTCTTCTGAGGATGTCGAATTTAAAATCCTAAACGATGAAAACCCCCAAAAGAATATTGAAGCTCTTGACCGCGTTAATCCGAAGTATGATGCCATAATGGTTTTTGACGATACTACAAAACGGGTCGGATTTCACTATAATGCGCAAATTGATTCAGGTCATCTAAATGAATTTGTAATTAAGGCTGAACAAATGGCGAAAGTCTTTCAACTTTCCGATTTTGGATTAGATCAAGGGACTATTGTAACTGTTATTCAAGAGAATGTTGATTATTTTACTTATAATGATGTAGATAAGGCTACTATAAATCTATTTGCCAATTTGATAATATTTTTTACCATGTTTATTTACGTTGTTCATATAGGAAACATCATTATTGAGGAAAAGACGAGCAAAATATCAGAAACACTCTTATCCTATATATCACCTTTAGAAATGCTTATAGGAAAATTAATAGGTATGTTTGGTGTACTATTTACACATCTGAGCGCTTTTGTTTTGATCTACTTAATATCTATTAATGTCTTTGATTCTTATGAGATATATGACCAGATTGTAAATGCTTTTAATGCAAAAACATTAGTTATGATGCTTGCCATGCTGATTGTCGGATATATTACCTACGGATTTTTATATGCAGCAAATTCATCTTATGTTGATACCGTTCAAGATGCTGGATCAGCATCCATTGTTCAGTCGGTAATATTAGTCATCGCGTTTTATATTGCTCTAATTTTACAAATGCATTTTGATGCTACTATTGCAGAAATAATGAAGTTTACACCGTTTTTCTCAATCTTCTCGAATATCGTATTAACATCAGTTACGGACCCTAGTTGGGGTAAGATTAGCTTAATTATTTTAATACAGATTGCTTATGCCATTATCATAGGATTGATCTGTGCAAAGAAATTTAGAAAAGGAATTACAAAATACGATACAAAGAAAAAGAGGAAGATTGAAAATGTACACGCTAATAGTTGGGGCCACTAGTGAAATCGCCTTAGAATATCTAAGTAGACATAGAGATAAAAATTATATCTTGACAGATTTAGAAGAAAAATGTCAAACAATTCAAAATTATATTTCAAAACGAGATTTAAATGCATTAGTCTATCCTATAGATGTACAAATTGTAGAGGAAATTGAATTCCTTTATCAAAAGATAAAGGATGAAAATATACTCATAAAAGAACTTATTTACTGCGTAGGTGTGAATCATTTAGCAGATGCGATTAGCACCACGGAGGAAATTTGGGACAAGGTGATGAATATCAACTTAAAAGGTTGCTTCTTTGCCATGAAAGAAGCTGCCAAAAATATGATAGCTAACGATATTCAGGGTTCTATGGTCAATATTGCTTCACAACACGGCATCGTTGGAAACATAAATCGATCTGCATACTGTTCTAGTAAGGCAGGTTTAATCAATCTCAACAAGGTATTAGCTTTAGAATTTGCACAGTGGGGCATTCGTGTAAATGGAATATCCCCAACATTTATACTATACGAAAAAAATAGAGGTTATTTACTCAGTCAACAGTCAAAGAGGGATTATTTAAGAAAGATACCAATGCAAAATTATTGTGAACCTGCTGATATTGTACATGCCATTGATTTCTTGTTATGTGAAGAAAACAAAATGATTACTGGACACAATTTGGTCGTCGATGGCGGATGGACAATTCAATAAGGATAGATAAAGTTTGGGAGGTCAAAATGAAGAATAAACTCTTATGTGTCAATTTACCCTGTTATTCCACAATACAAGATTTCGTAGAAAATGATTATCAGTATAATCCTGCTTTAGGCTTATTAGCATTGACGGAATATGCAACCATGTTTGGATTTGAATCATATGTTAAAGATTTTAACTACAATGAAGTAAATTACGATGAACTTTTTGAATTTATTGAGAGTAAAGGCATTACAGTGATTGGCTTTACTTCTTATACAGAAAACCTAAATATCATGTTTAAATTTATGAGAATGATTAAATCTTATAATAGGGATATTGTCTTGGTTGTGGGGGGACCCCATGCAACACTTAGACCAGATGAAGTAATTAAAAATAGGAATGTAGATTACGTTATTCCAAACGATGGAGAATCGACACTTTTAGAATTATTAGTTTACTTAGAAAAAGGCGAAGAAATTATTAGCCCAAATAATATTACAGGTTTAATCTATAAAGAAGATGGAAAGAAAATTATGAATGAGTCCAGAAATGGTGTTACAGATTTAAATTTACTTCCTGTCATCAATAGGACTCGAGTTGAAATAGATCGATATAGGAGCATCGTGTCTGTGTATACGAGCAAAGGATGCCCGGCAAAATGCATATATTGCTCCGCTTCTGCAATTTCAGGAGCTAAGTATAGAATGAGGGATATTCGCAATGTGTTTTTAGAATGCCAGGTCATTTACAATCAGGTTAATAGTGATACGGATAAATTATATTTTATCGATGATACTTTTACAGTGAATAAGCAAAGGGTAAATGAATTCTGCGATTTGCACACAAGTTATGAGCATAAAATGGCGTGGAGCTGCGAATCGAGAGTAGATGTTATGACAAAAGAATTGGTGGATAAAATAGGAAATTCCAACTGTTTCTCTATACAATTTGGTGTAGAAAGCGGAAATCAGGAGGTATTAGACAATATTAATAAAGATATTCAGCTAGAACATTTAAAAAAAATTGTCAAACATATTGGCAAATACAAAATTGGTGTATTTCTAAGTTTAATGTTAGGGCACTACTCTGACACGGAAGAAACCATGCAACAGACCATGGATTTGGTTGAAGAAATGGTTGATGTAAATCCAAATGTAGAGTATGGCATTTCAATAAACACACCTTTTCCTGGAACGTATCAGTATGAGCATGCAGAAGAACTTGGAATCGAGATCATGGATCAAAATTATTCCCATTATAATCTGGTAACTCCTGTTATAAGAACAAAGAACTTCAATGAGGAACTGCTTCATGAAATGTACGTAAAAGCAAATTCTATGAAAGGGGCTAAATGATGTTTATTCTTCGAACTACTCAAAATGTAAGTTATTATTGTGATTTATTTCAATATGAAGATTCTGTGCTTAAAATACGTATTAATGCAGAAAGAAACATGTGGGCAAATGTTCCAAAAGACGAAATAAAAGAAATCGTCTATCTTAATAAAATACATACTGATATTGATCAATTTTTTACGGAGGTGCTAGCAGAAAATGTGTAATGATATTGCTGTAGCAGTAAGAGAGAATATCTTTTGCGGAAGAATAACAAATCTTATAAACGAGGAAGATGCTACCATTCTTTTAAAACAAAGCACGCGGTCCGAAATAGAGTTAATCATTCCCATTTCAGAAATTGAGTATATTGTGACAATGGATGGCCAAAAATATGAAAATCCAATTGGCGTGCAGGAAGTACTAGAAAAACTACAGAGAGAATATGGTGAGGTGACCGCATGAAAAATGTATACATATGTAATATTGCTCAAAAGGATGGATTATTTAACTTTGAAAAAATTGATGTAAATGTACTTAAAGACCATTACAATGTAAGGATTCATTCAGAAGATAATTTAAATAGTATCTATGATGTTGCAATGAATATAATCGATGAAGAACCTGACTTTGCACTTATGTATTTATATGATGATAATGCCCATATTATTTTTTCTATTATTAAATTATTAATAGACGAAGAGTTTACTGATGTTATTTTAATAAACAAAAACAGAAGAGGCGTTACGAAATTTCATGATCAAGATATTCGAATTATTTCTGATTTAAATGCGTTAATACATGTGGAAGAATCTGAGCCATTAGCTTATATACCCCTTGAAGAGTTCTTTGCCCTTGAAACGAAAATGGGAGATAATGGTGATATTTATACAAGCATGAAGAATGGTTTAGATATGTATTTAACTGGAAATTATATTAGCTCAAATTTTATAACCAATGTAAAACACTTAGAGATAGAACAGGGTGCACAAATTTCTTTTGAAGACCTGTCTCCAGAATTGTTAAACATGAACAGCGCATTTATTTATCATGTAGATGAACTTAAGGATGATTTTTATAATGAAATCAAAGGGGATACCAATCAACTGGTCTTTTCACATATTCATCAATATTGTAATAATCATGTAAAAATAGATAATCACAATGATCCTATATTCATAAAGAGAATGAAGTATTCACATTATGAAAATCAAAATGATAAATTCGTTTATTTAGATATAGTAGATCAAGATGATGTGGAGGCTTTGCTAGACGATGTTCATTATTTTGGGCGAACGGGTGTATTGAATAAACCAAATGCCAAGATCGTCAACAGTTGTACTTTTAATAGCTCTTCTTGTTCACTATTAAAATTGACAAGAGGACATGTGAATGCAGAGGGCCATTTTATGCCTTGCATTAATTGTTCAAAGTCTATCGGCAGCATTAAAGACGAGTATTTTGACTTGTTAAAAGCCGCTTCTAAAACCATGAATAAGGAAAGAGTAAAACGGAACTGTACAGATTGTAAGGCAAACGCTTATTGTTCAAAATGTGCCATGCTACCCGATCAATTGGATCAAGAATATTTTTGCAGTGTAATGAAATCAAACCCTCTCATTCACGATTATAATTACAAATCCTCATTGTTTTCAGACATGATTCAATATAATAAGATTTTTACTACACATGATATAGGTAAGCTACAAATTAATAATAAAGAGTATACTTTAGCTTTTGATAAGAAAGACCAATATCCTATGAATAAAGTGAATAACCTTTTTACGGCATTTCGAATGGGTGATGATATTTACATATTGAGTTTTAAAATGCCAAAAATATATCAAACCGATGAGCGATTCGTATATATTGCAGAGGGTTATATTCGAGATGTGCCGATAAGTGATCTAACGGCTTATTATGGAGATCGATATTCCATCCCTCAAGGAGAAGCAGAAAAACACGTATTAGAGGCTTTGAGAATCATCAAAGAAAGTAGGGTCATTTAATGCAACATTATTTTGGCATATTTGAAGATATACATAAATTATATGAAGATAAAATTCAAAATATTGGTATGTATGATAGCTGGTTTGCTCATTTTTATAATACCTTTCCATTGCCTCCAGAGGAACAGGAAATATATATTACAAAATGTCTTCAATATGGGAAAGAAATACTTGAGCTATGTTGTGGAAATGGAAGGTTGACCATTCCCTTAGCACAAAATGGATTTAAAGTAGATGGAATCGATCTGTCCAAGGATATGTTAAGTCTCCTAGATAAAAAAGTAGAAGAATTGCCGAAATCCATTCAAAAACGCATTCAGACTACCTATGGGGATGTCTTTAATCTTAAGCTAAATAAAAAATACGACGTTATACTTTTACCTGCAACGACTATTTGTATATTAGCTGATGATGTAGAGAATCTTATAAAACTTTTAAATCTCATAGAAGAGCATTTAAAAAATGGTGGATGTTTCATCTTTGATTATCGTAGTCTTGCAGAAGGGCAAGAGATGTCTGAGATAATGTCCTTATGTGAAAAAAGTGAGAATTATACGGCTCTAACACTAATGCAAGATTTTAAAAATTTTAGTCCAGGAAGAATTATAGGGAACTTTTATACACAGATTGAGCACGCTGATGGACGATTTGAAAGAGTCATGACTTATACAGATAAAAAGAATATTACAGATTCCTTTGTGAACGATTTGTTTTCTCATTCCAATTTAGGGATTGCAGAAAGAGAAAAAATTCCAATTGGACATGATGAATGGATATTTACAATTGCTAAGAGAAAGAGTGAATGTTATGAGTAATCTAAATGCATACTGGAAGCCCTTTAATCGAGCGGACAATCCCTCCATATTAGAGGTTGTCAGTGGGAGTGGTGTCAATCTATTTGATGAAGATGGAAAAAGATATCTTGATGCTTACAGTGGATTATGGAATATGCATTATGGCTATAGTGATGAGGACATTAAAGGTGCAATTATAGATCAACTTAACACATTACCCTATGTAAATCCGATAACGATAAACTATCCTAAAATTGAGGAACTATCACAATTACTTTGTCGTATCACTCATAAAGATATTGACAAAATTATCTATACCTGTAGCGGTTCAGAATCAAACGAAGGTGCGATCAAATTGGCAAGAAAATATTCTTCTTTAAAGGGGAGTAGCAGAAGGGCAATAGGTGTGATAGAAAACTCTTATCATGGAAGTTATTACGGTTCTATGTCTGCCTCAACATATGAAGGAAAAAATAGGGAAGGGTATGGTCCGATCCTGAGAGGTTTTGTATCTTTATCGATGCCTTTTACTAGAGAGTCTAAAATGGATGAGTTTTCTGTAGAGTGTAAAGAAGAGATGGTTTGCTCCTTAAAAGAGGAATTAAATGTGCTAAAAGATCATTTGTGCGCTATCA